>JAQGNK010000467.1 GCA_028291905.1 Polaromonas sp. | reverse complement strand
CAGTTGAAGGCCGCCGAGAAATCATCGTCATCCAAGGCCGCGACTGAAGAGCCTTCTTCGGCTGCCGCTACCGCGCCGGCCGGCTCGCCAACCCGTTCTTATCCGCCGCTTGAAAGCACCCGTCAGTGAGCGCGCCCACTCTTGCCCAAGAGCGCAGCCACCGCATCGCCATTGCCGGCGCCAGCGGCCGCATGGGTCAGATGCTGATTGAAGCGGTCAATGGCAGCACCGACTGCCTGCTGGCTGGCGCGCTCGACGTGGCAGGCAGCCCGTCCATCGGCCTGGACGCCAGCGCTTTCTCGGGCCAGGCCAGCGGCGTCCTGATCCATTCGGACATCCGCGAAGGCCTGAAAAACGCCCGTGTGCTGATCGACTTTACCCGGCCCGAAGGCACGCTGGCGCATCTGGCCGCCTGCCGCGAGCTGGGCGTCAAGCTGGTCATCGGCACCACCGGCTTTTCCGAGGCGCAGAAGGCCGAGATCGCCGCTGCGGCCCAGGACATCGCCATCGTCATGGCGCCTAACATGAGCGTCGGCGTCAATGTCACCCTCAAGCTGCTGGAGATGGCCGCCAAGGCGATGGCCACCGGCTACGACATCGAAATCATCGAGGCGCACCACCGCCACAAGGTCGATGCGCCGTCGGGCACCGCCCTCAAGATGGGCGAGGTGATTGCCGGCGCGCTGGGCCGCGACCTGAAGGACTGCGCCGTCTATGCCCGCGAAGGCGTCACCGGCGAGCGCGATCCGTCGAGCATCGGCTTTGCCACCATTCGCGGCGGCGACATCGTGGGTGACCACACGGTGCTGTTCGCCGGCACCGGCGAGCGCATCGAGATCAGCCACAAGTCCTCCAGCCGGGCCACCTATGCCCAGGGCAGCCTGCGCGCCGCCCGCTTCCTGGACGGCCACGCGAGCGGCCTGTTCGACATGTTCGATGTGCTCAATCTGAAGTGATGCGGCCGTGAGTCTGCTGGCGCTCGTGACGCAAGGCGGCCTGGTCAGCCAGGGCGTCGCGCTGATGCTGCTGGCCATGTCGGTCGCCAGCTGGGTCGTCATTCTGTGGAAATCCTGGCTGTTGCAGCGTGCTGCGGTCGATGTGGCGCGCTGCACAGCCGCTTTCTGGCATTCCTCATCGGTGGAGGCCGCCTGCGAGAAGCTGGCCGTGTTCGACCGCGAGGCGCTGGTGCTGCCGCTGGTCGCGGCCACGCAGGCCCGGGCGCACGGCACCCTGGCCACCGCCGCCGACAGGTCGGCGCAGCTCACCCGCGTGCTGCGAAACGCCCTGCATGCGGTGCTGTACAGGCTGCAGTTCGGCCAGATTTTGCTGGCCACGGTCGGCTCCATCGCGCCTTTTGTCGGGTTGCTGGGCACGGTCTGGGGCATCTACCACGCGCTGACCGGCATGGCCGGCGCCGGGCAGTTCACAATAGACAAGGTCTCGGGCCCTGTTGGCGAGGCGCTCATCATGACGGCCGCCGGCCTGGCGGTGGCGATTCCAGCGGTGCTGGCCTACAACATCTTTGGCCGCAGCATCGGCCGCATCGAGGCCGAGCTGGAAGGCTTTGCATTCGACTTGCGCGAGCTGCTGGCCGCTGGCGGCAGTGCCAAGGTCGCCATGGAGCGCGAAGCCGAAGCGCCACGGGCCGGCGATGCGCTTTCCGAGGCCATCCGGTGAGCTTCGGCCGGCTCGAACGCACCACGGGCGCCCCGCCCATGAGCGAGATCAACGTCACGCCGCTGGTCGATGTGATGCTGGTGCTGGTGGTGATCTTCATCATCACCGCGCCGCTGCTGGCCAGCGCGATCCGGCTGGACCTGCCCAAAACCGATGCCGCCAGGGCGCTGGAGTCGCCCCGGTCTGTCACGCTGGTGGTCGACAAGGCCGGCCAAACATTCCTGAACGACAAGCCCTTGCCGCTCGATGCGTTGGCGCTCAGCCTGGCGCAGACCGCCGCCCAGAGCCCGGACACCGAAGTGCAGCTGCGCGCCGATGCGGCCGTGCCCTACGGCCGGGTGGTCGAGGTGATGGGCGTGGCGCAAAAAGCCGGGCTCAACCGCATCGGCTTTGTCGCCGAGCCGGTGCCGGGCGCGCCTGTGGCCCGCTAGCGCCAAATTCCTCTGCCTTGCAACGGCCACAGCCTGATTGCTACTGAATTCATAGCTGCTAGCGCAGGCAGTACTTGCGCTAGAGGGCTATTTGATGCTGAAAATCCGTTTTTTCGTCAAAACGAACGTGCGCCAGCCGGATTTGAGGCTCCACGGGCTGCCGCACGGCAAGCCCCTAAAATCACCTGTTCGCAGCCGGCGGCTGCCCGCCCCGCGCCCGGGGTTCCTTTTCCCCTCGGTAGCCAGACTTTCCAGACTCTCATGCAAGACAAATACAACCACATCGATGTCGAGCGCAGTGCGCAAACCCACTGGACGGCCATCGACGCCTACCGCGTGACCGAAGACGCCAGCCGGCAGAAATACTATGCCTGCTCGATGCTGCCCTACCCCAGCGGCAAGCTGCACATGGGCCATGTGCGCAACTACACCATCAACGACATGCTGGCGCGCCACCTGCGCATGAAGGGCTACAACGTCCTGATGCCGATGGGCTGGGACGCCTTCGGCCTGCCGGCCGAGAACGCCGCCATCAAGAACAACGTCCCGCCAGCGAAGTGGACCTACGACAACATCGCTTACATGAAAAAGCAGATGCAGGCGATGGGGCTGGCGATTGACTGGAGCCGCGAAATCGCCACCTGCGACCCCAGCTACTACAAGTGGAACCAGTGGCTGTTCTTGAAAATGCTGGAAAAAGGCATCGCCTACCGCAAGACCCAGGTCGTCAACTGGGACCCGGTCGACCAGACGGTGCTGGCCAACGAACAGGTCATCGACGGCAAGGGCTGGCGCACCGGCGCGACGGTCGAAAAGCGCGAGATTCCGGGCTACTACCTCAAGATCACCGACTATGCCGAGGAACTGCTGGGCAGCGTCAGCCACAAGCTGCCGGGCTGGCCCGAGCGGGTCAAGCTGATGCAGGAAAACTGGATCGGCAAGAGCGAAGGCGTGCGCTTTGCCTTCACCCACGACATCCAGGATGCGTCGGGCGCGCTGATCGGCGATGGCCTGATGTATGTCTTCACCACCCGCGCCGACACCATCATGGGCGTGACCTTCTGCGCGGTGGCGCCCGAGCATCCGCTGGCGGTGCATGCGGCTGCGGCCAATCCCCAACTCGCTGCCTTTATCGAGGAATGCAAGTCCGGCGGCACGACCGAAGCCGAACTGGCGACGCAGGAGAAGAAGGGCCAGCGCACCGGCCTGTTCGTCACGCATCCACTCACGGGCGACAAGGTGGAGGTCTGGGTCGGCAACTATGTCTTGATGAGCTACGGCGACGGCGCCGTGATGGGCGTGCCGGCGCATGACGAGCGGGATTTCGAGTTCGCGAAGAAATACGGCCTGCCGATCCGGCAGGTCACCGATGTCAAGGGCCAGGCCTACAGCCTTGACGCCTGGGCTGACTGGTATGGCGACAAGCAGCAGGGCGTGGCCATCAACTCCGGCAAGTACGACGGCCTGGGCTTCAAGGCCGCTGTCGATGCCATCGCCGCCGACCTCGCCGCCCTCGGCCTGGGCGAGAAAAAGA
>JAQGNK010000523.1 GCA_028291905.1 Polaromonas sp. | reverse complement strand
CATCGAACTCAGCCAGCATCAAGGTGGTCATCTCGTCCATCAGGCGGTTGATCGTGGTGCCCCGGCTGACGGCCAGCGCACGCAGGCGCTGGTGCTTGTCATCCGGCAGGCGAAGTGTCAAAGCACTCATGGCATTACCTCCTTTAAAAAGTTTTCAGGGTTGATGATTCGCAATCCGGGAAACTGGAGTTCACCACCAGCCAGATCGCGGAGATTTCGCGTGATCAAGTACTGCGCGCCACCTGCCACAGCAAGCTCCATCAAATGGTTGTCACCCTCGTCCCAAAGATTGGGCCGCCAGCCAAAATAAATGCGTGTCCATTCACAAGTGGCAAGATAGATATCGAGTAAATCCGATCTTTCCTGCTGATTCAGGCGGGCGCCGGTAAAGAGTAGTTCACGGCCTAGAACCGCCTCATGGTCCAGAAACAAAGCAGAGCCCATCAATGGCAAATACAAACCTTTCAAACCAGCGGCAAGCGTCTGGTTTGCAGCGCCCGCGCCCAAGCAAGCACCGATAAAAATATCGGTATCAAGAACCACGCGAATTTTCATCTGTAAATGGTAGCATTTTTGCTACCAAATCTAGAAAGCTTGGCTGCTGACATGGCACGAGACAACGAATTTCATGGCAGAAACATGTCGCAAATCAGTGTCTTTGCTCCTTTTACCATAGCTGCTTGCGCAGGCTTTGTCTGCGCTACAGGCCTTTTTCTCTTAAAAACAAGGTTTGAGCAGCCTGACAAGCCGCCCTGCGGCAAGCGCCCATCGCCTACCCGCCGGGCAGCCCGCCTGGGGTATAAAACATCCCACCTTCTTCATGCCGCTTTCCAAGGAGCTTTGCCATGGCTATCGCACACGCTGCATCCGGTCAGGTCATTGATGTCCATCCTCCTGCAGCCAGCCAGCCCGGCGAGTCGCGCAGCGTGGCGCTGTTCAAGAGCGATCAGCTTGAAGTCATGCGCCTGGCCATGCCGGCGGGCAAGACCATGCCGTCGCACTGGGTCAATGGCGAGGTCATGATTCATTGCTTGGAGGGCGAAGTCGATCTCATCTCGGGCGGGCGGACCCAGCGCATGAAAGCCGGCCAGCTGGTCTGGCTGCAGGCCACGCTGGACCACGCGCTGACGGCGGTGCAGCAGGCTTTGGTGCTGGTGACCATCGTGCTGCGCAAGACCGAGACAAAGGATGGCGCCAGCGCCAGCACCGGCGGCGATTGATTCAATAGCCGGCGAGTTCGGTTTTGGGCTCGCGCTCCATCAGCGCGGCCACGGCTTCGGACGCCTTGAGCCTGCCGTCGAGCAAGGCCACCACGCACTGCGCAATCGGCATGTCCACGCCCAGGCCGGCGGCGCGCTGCACCACCGTACGGGCGCAGTACACGCCTTCGGCGACATGGCCGAGCGACGCCAGCACTTCGTCCAGGGTCTTGCCCTGCGCCAGCAGCAGGCCGACCTTGCGGTTGCGGCTCAGGTCGCCGGTGGCAGTCAGCACCAGGTCGCCCATGCCCGACAGGCCGGTGAAAGTTTCGGCGCGGGCGCCCAGCGCCACGCCCAGGCGGGTCATTTCGGCCAGCCCTCGCGTGACCAGCGCGGCTCGGGCATTGAGGCCCAGCTGCAGGCCGTCGCACAGCCCGGCGGCAATCGCCAGCACGTTCTTCACCGCGCCGCCGACCTCGACGCCGATGATGTCGTCGCTGGCATAGACGCGCAGGCTGGGGCTGTGAAAGGCGGCGACCAGCAGCTCTCGTACCTCGGCGTGCGCGCTGGCGGCGACCAGCGCAGTCGGCTGGCCCCGCGCCACTTCCAGCGCGAAGCTCGGGCCGCTCAGCACCCCTGCCCTTAAATTCATAGCAGCTTGCGCACGCACTTCATGCACCATCAGGCCAAAAGGCTCTGAAAAGAAAGCCGAAGCCGGCTGACCCGCGACCGGCGCCTCAAAGCCCTTGCTGAGCCAGGCGAGCGGCACGGCCAAGTGCTGCAGGCGCTCAAGCATGCTTCTGGCCGCCGACACCGGCGTTGCCAAAATGACCAGGTCTTGCCCGCTGACCGCCTGGGCCAGCGACGCATCGCCGCCGCCCTGCAGCAGCAGGCTGCCTGGCAAGGCGATGCCGGGCAGGTAGCGGGTATTGGCGCGCTCGGCCTGCAAAGCGCGGAGCTGCACGGCATCGCGTGCCCACAAGGTCACCTCATGCCGGCTGATGCCGGCGTCAGCGGCGCGGGCGGCATTGACAGCCAGCGCCGTGCCCCAGGCGCCCGCGCCCAGAATGACAATCTTCATGGCGCCGGGGCCACTAGCCGAAAACCGGCTGCGGGCCGCATCAGACGATGATTTGCGGGGCTTCTGGCGTGGCCAGTGACGCATCGGCCTGCTGCTGCTCGTACATGGCCTGGAAGTTGATTTCAGCCATGTGAACCGGCGGGAAGCCGCCGCGCTGGATGATGTCGGCCACATTGCTGCGCAGGTAGGGATAGACGATTTGCGGGCAGGCAATGCCCAGGATCGAGCCGAGCTGCTCATTGGCCATGTTGCGGATTTCAAAGATGCCGGCCTGCTTGGCTTCCACCATGAACACGGTTTTTTCCTCGATCTTGGTATGCACCGTGGCGGTCACCGTGATTTCGAACAGGCCTTCGGCCACCGGCTTGGCATCGACGCCGAGCTGGATTTCAACGCTGGGCTGCTCTTGGTTGAGCAGGATTTCAGGCGAATTGGGCTGCTCCAGGGACAGGTCCTTGAGGTAAACGCGCTGAATCTGGAATACGGGATCAAGAGTGGCTTCGGCCATGGTGTGTTCTTTCGTCAGGGGTTGGGGAAACAGGAAAGCGGTGTGAAATCTGGGGTTCGCATGTGTCGCAAGCAAGCCTGAAAAGGCTTCGGACAGCAAGCCGGGCGCATTATCTCAGGCTCGAAAACCTGAACGCGCGCCTGGGCGAGCGGCGTCAAGCCCAGGCCAAAGCGCCGTCGTTTATTTGCTTGCTTATTTTGTGCTTGAAGCAGCGCCGGCCAGCAGCAGCAGCAAGCCGCCCCGCTCGTCCAGGGCCATCAGGTCGTCGCAGCCGCCCACATGGGTGGCGCCGATGAAGATTTGCGGCACGGTGCGCCGGCCGGTGATGGACATCATCTTCTGGCGCTCGCCGGGAATCATGTCAACCCGGATTTCATCGAGCTGGGCAACGCCGCGCTCTTTGAGCAACTGCTTGGCCTGAATGCAATAAGGGCAGGAACCCGTGGTGTAAATCTTGACGGTTTGCATGGTTCTTCTCCAGGTCTGTGCCGCTGCAGTGTCTGCCGGGCAAGGAGGGGATCGATGAAATGATCTGGATCAGATCAACGCCGGGATCGCGGATGAGCCGTGATCCGGCAACTGGTTTCGAGCGCCGTTCAGGCTTTCTCGACAGGCAGGTTAGCTTCTTTCCACGCTTTCAGCCCACCGGCCAGCGATTGGGCTTGCTCGTAACCGAGTTTTTTGGCGATGGCCACGGCACGGCCGGCACGGGCGCCGCTGGCGCAGACAAGGATCAGCGGCAAGGCCTTGTTCTTCACCGTGGCCGGCAGCCTGGCTTCCAGGTCGGCCAATGGAATATTCTTGGCGCCGCCTACATGGCCGGCGGCAAATTCAGCCGGCTCGCACACATCAACCACCACGGCGCGTTCGCGGTTGATGAGCTGCACGGCGCCAGCGGCATTGAGCCCGCCGGCATTCATGCCGCCAGCCACCATGGGCCAGAGCAGCATTCCACCGGAAGCAATGGCTATCGAAATCAGCATCCAGTTATCAATCAGAAATTTCACTTAGAACCTTTGTATGTTTGTCACGCGAGCGCTGATTTTAGAATGGAGGAAGAAGTTCGCCTGCGGGCCCTCCTTTTATTCTTGTCTCTCCTGTTTTTCATTCTCTTCAACTTGCTCACACCATGTACAAACTCGTGCTCATCCGCCACGGCGAATCAACCTGGAACCTGGAAAACCGCTTTACCGGCTGGACCGATGTCGATCTGACCGACACCGGTATTGCGCAGGCCAAGGCCTCCGGCCAGCTGCTCAAGGAAGAAGGCTATGACTTCGACGTGGCCTACACCAGCGTGCTCAAGCGCGCCACCCGCACGCTCTGGCATGTGCTGGACGAAATGGACCAGACGTGGCTGCCGGTGGTGCACAGCTGGCGCCTGAACGAACGCCATTACGGCGACCTGCAGGGGCTGAACAAGGCCGAAACAGCCAAGAAATTCGGTGACGAGCAGGTGCTGGTCTGGCGCCGCAGCTACGACACGCCGCCGCCGCCGCTGGCAGCGGATGACCTGCGCAGCGAGCGCGGCGACCGGCGCTATGCCAGGCTGCAGCCCGGCCAGGTGCCGCTGACCGAATGCCTCAAGGACACGGTCGAGCGCGTGCTGCCGTTCTGGAATGAAGCCATGGCGCCAGCCATCAAGGCCGGCAAGCGCATCGTGGTCGCGGCGCATGGCAACTCGATTCGAGCGCTCGTGAAGTACCTGGACAATATTTCAGACAGCGACATCGTCGGCCTGAACATTCCCAACGGCATTCCGCTGGTGTATGAACTGGACGCGGACCTCAAGCCCCTGCGCAGCTACTACCTGGGCGACAGCGAAGCCGCCGCGAAGGCCGCCGCCGCCGTGAGTGCGCAAGGAAAAGCCGTGGCGGCATGATTCGGCAGACCTCTTGGCCAAGGCACAAGGCAGAAGCCGCACGGCTATGCCTAATCAAGAATCAATGCCCCTGCCAGGCACAGTGGCAACCTGAATTTGTGACCATATGCCCAAGCTCAGGTAAAAGTTTGTCTTTTCCGCTTTTTTACCTGACTGCAATGCACAGCCAGCGGAACTGGCGCGGCCTGCATGCATCCAAGGTGTATATTGCTCCGATATGAAGGAGCATGGCTTCTTCAACAGGCTTAGGAAAGATTTTTATGGGTCAGAAGCTCAAGATAGCAGGCTGGATTTCAATTGGCGCCATGGCCGGAGCGCTCACCACGGTCCAACTGCAGGCTGTTGCGCGTGCTGGCATGGCGCCTTTGCCACTCGAGGAACTGCAGCAGCTTGCCGCTGTTTTCGGCATGGTCAAGACCGACTACGTCGAGCCGGTGGATGAAAAGAAACTGATCACCGACGCCATTTCCGGCATGGTGGCCAGCCTTGATCCGCATTCGGTCTATTTCGACAAGAAATCGTTTAAGGAATTCCGCGAAGGCACATCGGGCCGCTTTGTGGGCGTGGGCATAGAAATCAGCCAGGAAGACGGGCTGATCAAGGTGGTGTCGCCGATTGAAGGCTCGCCCGCAGACCGCGCCGGGCTCAAGCCCAACGACCTCATCACCCGCATCGATGACACCGCCGTCAAGGGCCTGAGCCTGAACGATGCCGTCAAGAAAATGCGCGGCGAGCCTCAGACCAAGGTGCTGCTGACGGTGTTCCGCAAGGACGAAAGCCGCACCTTCCCGGTCACCATCACACGTGAAGAAATTCGCACCCAGTCGGTGCGCAGCAAGGTCGTCGAGCCCGGTTATGCCTGGATTCGCCTGAGCCAGTTCCAGGAACGCACGGTCGATGATTTCGTCACCAAGCTGGAGCAGATCTACAAGCAGGAGCCCAACCTCAAGGGCCTGGTGCTTGACCTGCGCAATGATCCGGGTGGTCTGCTCGACTCCGCGGTTGCGGTGTCGGCTGCCTTTTTGCCCGAGAACGTGACCGTGGTGTCCACCAACGGCCAGCTGGCCGAGAGCAAGTCCACCTACAAGGCTTCGCCCGAGTTCTACCAGCGCCGCAACGGCACCGACCCGCTCAAGCGCCTGCCGGCCGCGCTCAAGACCGTGCCGTTGGTGGTGCTGGTCAATGAGGGCTCGGCCTCGGCCAGCGAAATCGTCGCTGGCGCGCTGCAAGACTACAAGCGCGCAACCATCATGGGCACCCAGACTTTCGGCAAGGGTTCGGTCCAGACCGTGCGCCCGCTCGGCCCTGACACTGGCATTAAGCTAACTACGGCGCGGTACTACACCCCCAGCGGCAAGTCGATTCAGGCGCGCGGCATCGTTCCCGACGTGATGATCGATGAAACCGCAGAAGGCAGCCCTTTCGCGGCACTGAGAACCCGTGAAGCCGACCTGGAAAAGCACCTCAACAGCGGCCAAGGCACTGAAGTCAAGGAACCAGGACGTGAAAAAGCCCGCGAGGAAGCCATGAAGCGCCTTGAGGAAGAGGCCAAGAAAACTCCTGAACAGCGCCGCCCTCCGGAATTAGGCAGTGACAAGGATTTCCAACTGGCGCAGGCTATCAACCAGCTCAAGGGCCGCCCGGTGCTGGTCAGCAAGACGGCTGTCGTCGAGCAAAAAAACGATAAAAAAGACAATTAAGCCAGGCGGTCATCCCCGCTTAAGCCAGACAAGGCCCGCTAGGCATCGAGCGGGCCTTGCTTTATCTGTAATCTGCGGTTTTCCAGTCACACTCAGTCGCTGCCGGAAACGCCAGCGGCTTTTTTATTTCCTTTTTTATGAACGACGAACAGCTGCTTCGCTATTCACGGCACATTCTGCTGGACGATATTGACATTGAAGGCCAGGAAAAGCTGCTGGCTGCCCATGTGCTGGTCATTGGCGCAGGCGGCCTGGGCTCGCCAGTGGCCCTGTACCTGGGGAGCGCAGGCGTTGGACACATCACGCTGGTGGACCATGACCGTGTCGATGCCACCAACCTGCAACGCCAGATTGCCCATACCACAGCACGCATTGGTCAATTCAAGGTCAACTCGGTATTGCAGGCCGTGGCAGCCCTGAACCACGACGTGACCGTGACACCGGTGACTGAACGAGCCGATGATGCGTTGCTTGACAGGCTGGTTCCCGAAGCGGATCTGGTGCTCGACTGCACCGACAATTTTTCAACTCGCCACGCCATCAATCGGGCATGCGTCAAGCATGGCAAGCCGCTGGTCTCAGGTGCAGCCATACGCTTCGATGGCCAGGTGACGGTCTATGACTCGCGCAGGCCAGATTCACCCTGCTATGCCTGTATTTTTCCGGAATCAGAACTGCCCGAGCAAAGCAAGTGCGCCACCATGGGCGTATTTGCGCCATTGGTAGGGATCATTGGCACCGTGCAGGCTGCGGAAGCCCTGAAGCTCATCTGCGGCATTGGACAAGCACTGTCAGGACGTTTGCTCATGCTTGACGGCCGGCGCATGGAATGGAACGAGATGAAGCTTGCCAGAAACAGCGCCTGCACGGTCTGCACGAGTCCCTGAAGAGCTGCCGCCGCGCTTCATTTGGAACTACCTGGCGAGCCAGACAGAAAACGCGCCTTGCTCACTTCATGCTGTTGGCAACAGGCGCAGAGGAGCGGCCTGGTTTGGACGCTTTTGCCAGAATGCTACGGCAATCGGCATTTTCCCCAGGTCCTGTTTCAATGGTTGCCGCCAGTGCCAGCAGGGGATTGATAGCGGCCAGAGCAAGGGCAATGCCTATTCGTCCGGCCAATGCCGTTTTTTCCGGCCCTGCGGACAAGTCTGCGAACGTACCGCCAATCCGCAAAGGCGTGCGCAAGCTGAAGATGCTCATGTCCTTGGGCTGGGGCTTGAGCACGATATCAAGCGTCTCATTGGCCAGGCTGATCTGTCCCTGACCATTAATCACCGTGTCGCTGGTGTCGAGCACAATTGCCCGGCTGCTCATCAGCCCTTGCTTCACATCAAAAGCGGCAGCGGCGCATCGCAGTGCCACGGTACGGTCGCCTGCCAACAGGAACTTGATCACTTCTCCGCCATCCAGTCCCATGAATTCGAGCAGGATATTGCTGATTTCACCTTTACCCATCAGTACAGCCACATCGCCCGAGGCCGAACCTAGCATTTGTGCCACCGAATCACCACGCCCGTTCAGATTGAACTGGCCGCTTATATTCCCCAGGCCGGTTTTGGTGTTTTGAATAGTAGGGAAAAGGCGGTTCAATTGCATTGCCCGCACATCAAGCCGGGTGGCAAATGCCGCCGGGGAAAGATTCGCGTCGATACGAATGCTTCCAGCCACTGATCCACCGGCAACACCAAGCGAAATCGGCTCCAGCTGCATCACGCCGGCATTGAGCTTGACGTGTACAGAACCTTTGTCCAGGGGCAATTCCTTGATGTGGCGAATATCGGCTGCCGAATAGGTTACGTCGGCATTCATTGACTTGAGCTTGGTCACATCCAGTGGCGTCAAGGGCAACACCTTGCCTGGCGCAGGGCCGGCTCGAGGCGCCGGCTTTCCCAAGCGGGGCGAAGTAAATTTGACAGCGACTGGTTTGGACGCCAAGCTCGACTTTGAATCAGTTGAAGCAGGTTTTGGGGTAGCAGCAGAAGCGGAAGGCGACAGCCCGATGACAGGCGCCAAATCAGCAAAATCCATCACTTTTGAGTGCACTTTGCCAGTCAAAAGCGGAACTTCGGCTGATTGGTCAAAGCTGAGCATGCCGCTGAGGTCAGACTTGCCAAGGGTTCCTTGAATTTCGCTGGCAGCCCAGATGCGGCCCTGCTTTGCCAGCTTTCCGCGAAGCTTGTAGGGCGGCGTTGATGGCATTACCACGCCCAGCAAGTTGTACAGATCATCCAGGTTGTGGCCCTGGAGATCGAATGTGGCATCAATCCTGGTCAGATCGGCAAGGTTAGCCACTGAGCCTTTGGCCTTCAAGCTGGTTCTTCCTGCGACGGCATTGACTTCCAATGGGAAAGAAGCCTGAGTGTCTTTACTAAACTGCAGCACCCCGCCGGTCCGGCCAGTGGCGGTAAAGGCATCATGGTTCCATTTCCCCGTCGCCTTATATTGCAAAGGCAAGTCATTGCCTGCTTCTTGTGCAAGCGAAAAAAGAACATTAATGTCAGCGCCCTGCTTTTTCGCAAGGTACTTCACATTGCCTTGATCTACCACGACAGTACCAATTTCAGGCATGTTGGCCGGTTTTTTATCTTTATCCGAACTGTCTTGCGTAAGCGTCCATGTCCGGCGGCCATCGGGTTCGATTTGCAGACCCGCCACAGGTTCGGTCAGCGTGATTCGCGGCAGCACTACCTTGCCAATCAAAAGCGGCATCAGCCTGACTTCCAATTCAACCGCATTGGCTTTCAGAAGGTAGGGATCGCGTGCCCAATCAGGATTGGCAATTTCGATTCCGTCTGCCCTGACAGTGGTTGTAAAACCCGGTTTGACGGAAAGATGCTGCGTGATTTCAAAACGGCGCCCTAATTGCTTTGAGACATGGCGATTGATCGGTCCGCGCAAGGTGTCCCAAGGGAAAAAATAAATCAGGACTACAAAACTCACCAGCAAGACGGCAATACCAGCCAGCCATCGGCGAAAGGTGCTGGATTGCAACAGTGAATTGTTCATGCCTTGATCTTGAATAGAGAGTTACGCGACTGGTGTATGTCGTGTACAAAAAAGAAAGACATGCACAGTGGACACTGGAGTTCCAATGAACCTGGGCGCCTGCCTGGCACTTATTGAAATGCTATTGAACTATCGCCTTATTGTTGACCTTGGGTAGTGAGAAAATAGGAACAAAAGCTGTCGGCAGGTACCTACATTTCGACGGCATGAAATCGTCGGAAAACCCCTACAAATACAGACAGATGCTACTGGCACAATGAGTTGTCAGTCTAAAGATACATTAAGACACAAGGCAAGCTGGCATTTCCCGGCTCTTGCCAGCCGCATTGGCAGGGCTTTCGCAACTCACATCGAATTTCTTGCCGTCGTTTACTGGATATGAGCCGTGAGACTGAAAACATACATCGTCGAAGACAATCCAACCATTCGGGAAAACTTGATTGGCACCCTGGAAGAGTTGGCGTGCGTCATTGCCGTTGGAACAGCGGAAACTGAGAACGATGGAAAAGCTTGGCTGAACGACAACCGGCAGGAATGGGACCTGGCAATAGTTGATTTATTTTTGAAGCAGGGAAGCGGTTTGGGGGTACTTGCAGCCTGTCGTGATCGGCCGCCACGGCAAAAGGTGGTGGTTTTGAGCAATTACGCCACCGCAGATATCAGGCAGCGCTGTGCCCAGCTTGGGGTGGATGCAGTGTTTGACAAATCCAATGAAATCGATGCATTGGTGGACTACTGCCTTCAGCAGAACGGCAGTGCCATTGAAGCCGACAAACCATCCACTTGAGCTAAGGGGTGGACTAGGTGGCGAGCACAAAGCAAATCCGCACAAAAAAAATGCTGCTGGTTTAAAAAC
>JAQGNK010000399.1 GCA_028291905.1 Polaromonas sp. | reverse complement strand
CAGCTACGGCCGGCTGCGGCCGCTGCACACCAACGCGGTGATCTTTGCGTTCGGCTGCTGCGGCCTGATGGGCACGTCGCTCTATGTGGTGCAGCGCACCTGCCAGGTCCGCCTGTTCTCCGACAAGCTCGCCGCCTTTGTCTTCTGGGGCTGGCAGGCGGTCATCGTGGCGGCGGCCATCTCGCTGCCGCTGGGCTACACCCAGGGCAAGGAATACGCCGAACTCGAATGGCCCATCGACATCCTGATCACGCTGGTCTGGGTGGCCTACGCCTTTGTCTTCTTCGGCACCGTCGGCACCCGCAAGGTCAGGCACATCTACGTCGCCAACTGGTTCTACGGCGCCTTCATCATCGCCATTGCGCTGCTGCACCTGGTCAACAACGCCGTCGTTCCGGTCGGCTTCATGAAGTCCTATTCGGCCTATGCCGGCGTGCAGGACGCCATGGTGCAGTGGTGGTACGGCCACAACGCGGTCGGCTTCCTGCTGACGGCGGGCTTCCTGGGCATGATGTACTACTTCATCCCCAAGCAGGCCGAGCGGCCGGTGTATTCCTACCGCCTGTCCATCGTCCATTTCTGGGCGCTGATCTTCACCTACATGTGGGCTGGCCCGCACCACCTGCACTACACCGCCTTGCCGGACTGGACCCAGTCGGTCGGCATGGTGTTCTCGCTGATCCTGCTGGCGCCCAGCTGGGGCGGCATGATCAACGGCATCATGACGCTGTCGGGCGCCTGGCACAAGCTGCGCGACGATCCGATCCTGCGCTTCCTGATCGTCTCGCTGTCCTTCTACGGCATGAGCACCTTCGAAGGCCCGATGATGTCGATCAAGACCGTCAACGCGCTGTCCCACTACACCGACTGGACGGTCGGCCATGTGCATTCCGGCGCGCTGGGCTGGGTTGGCTTGATCACCATCGGCAGCATGTACTACCTGATTCCGCGCCTGTTCGGCCAGAAGCAGATGTACAGCATGAAGGCGGTGGAGGTGCATTTCTGGACCGCCACCATCGGCATCGTGGTCTACATCGCTGCCATGTGGATTGCCGGCGTGATGCAGGGCCTGATGTGGCGCGCTGTCAACCCGGACGGCACCCTGACCTATACCTTTGTTGAGTCCGTCAAAGCAACCTTTCCCTTCTATGTGCTGCGCCTGATGGGCGGGCTGCTGTATTTCGGCGGCATGGTGGTGATGCTCTGGAACACCTACAAGACCGCCACGGCGGGCCGTTCCGTCGCCGTCAATATTCCGGCGGCCCTCGCCCACGCTTGAGGAAACAACACCATGGCAAACCAAAAATCAAGCGGCGGTCTGTCCCACGAACGGGTCGAGACCAGCAACTTCCTGATGATCGTGCTGATCCTCATCGTGCTCGCCTTTGGCGGCTTGGTGGAAATCGTGCCGCTGTTCTTCCAGAAATCCACCACCGAGCCGATCAAGGGCCTGCAGCCCTACACCGCGCTGCAGGTGATCGGGCGCGACATTTATGTGCGCGAAGGCTGCTACAACTGCCATTCGCAGATGATCCGCCCATTCCGCGCCGAAACGCTGCGCTACGGTCCGTATTCGGTCGCCGGCGAGTCGGTCTATGACCATCCGTTCCAGTGGGGCAGCAAGCGCACCGGCCCGGATCTGGCGCGGGTCGGCGGCAAGTACAGCGACGAATGGCACAAGATCCACCTGAACAATCCGCGTGACCTGGTGCCCGAGTCGAACATGCCGGCCTATTCCTGGCTCGAAAAAGCGCCGGTGGACGCCGCCTCGATCAAGGCCCACCTGCAGGGGCTGCGCGCCGTGGGCACGCCCTACACCGATGCGCAGATCGATGCGGCGCCGGCCGATGTCAAGGGCAAGACCGAGATGGAAGCCGTGATTGCCTACCTGCAGGTACTGGGCATTCACCGCAAGTAAAGCTGACAGGAACAAAGACGCCATGGACATCAACACACTTCGGGCCATCGTGACGGTGGCCACCTTTGTCGTCTTCATCGGCATCGTGGCCTGGGCCTGGTCCAGCCGCAATGCCAAGGGTTTCGATGAGGCGGCCCGGCTGCCCTTCGGCCAGGACGAATAGACCGTGCCCAAGAACCGCACAAGGAAAAAACAATGAGCGATTTCACCAGCAACTTCTGGTCGGTCTATGTGGCCGGCATTTCGCTGGTCGGCATTTTTGCCTGCCTGCTGCTGCTGTGGTTCAGCGGCAAGGCCAGGGCCATGACCGCCAACGACAACACCACCGGCCATGTCTGGGACGGCGACCTGCGCGAGATGAACAACCCGCTGCCGCGCTGGTGGGTCTGGCTGTTCGTCATCACCGTGATTTTCGCGCTGGCCTACCTGGCGATGTACCCCGGCCTGGGCACTTACGCCGGCAAGTTCGGCTGGAGCCAGGTCGGCCAGTACGAGGCTGAAATCATCAAAGGCAACAAGGAGGTCGAGCCGGTGTATGCACGGTTCAACGGCATGAAGCCCGAAGACGTGGCCGGCGACGCGCAGGCGATGGCGATCGGCGAACGCCTGTTCATGAATAACTGCTCCCAGTGCCACGGCTCGGATGCCCATGGCAGCAAGGGCTTTCCCAACCTGACCGACAAGGACTGGCTGCACGGCGGCGCGCCCGAGAAGATCACCGAGACGCTGACCAAGGGCCGCATCGGCAACATGCCCCCGATGGCGGCGGCGGTCGGCACGTCGGACGATGTGCGCAACGTGGCCAACTATGTGCTGAGCCTCTCAAGCAGCCCGCACGACTCGGTGAAGGCAGCATTGGGAAAAAGCAAGTTTGGCGCTTGCGCGGCCTGCCACGGCATGGATGGCAAGGGCAACCAGGCCCTGGGCGCGCCCAACCTGACCGATGACATCTGGCTGCACGGCTGGGGCGAGAACGCCATCGTTGCCATGATCAACAACGGCAAGGTCAACCAGATGCCGGCGCAGGAAGGCAAGCTGACCGAATCCCAGATCCGCGTGCTGGGGTCTTATGTCTGGGGCTTGTCCAACAAGCCTGGGGCGGTGGCGCTGAAGTGAGCCCTGTCCGGCCCCGGCCAGTTCCCTGCTGGTGCCCTGGCCTGGAGTAATCATTGTGAAAACCTCAAAGCCCGTATCCCGAAAAGTCATTCCCATCGCGCTGGTGCCGGGCATGCCCCTACAGGCCGCGCCTGCCGGTGGCGAGGGTGAGGCGGGCAGCATTTACCAGGCGCAAACCAAGATCTATCCACGCAGCGTCAGCGGGTTGTTTTCAAGATGGCGCTGGGCCATGGTGTTTATCACCCAGCTCGTGTTCTACGGCCTGCCGTGGCTGGAGTGGGGCCAGCGGCAGGCGGTGCTGTTCGAGCTGGAGACCCGGCGCTTTTATATTCTCGGACTGGTGCTGTACCCGCAGGACTTCATCTATTTGTCCGGCCTGCTGGTGATTTCGGCCCTGACGCTGTTTTTGTTCACGGCGGTGGCCGGGCGGCAGTGGTGCGGCTATGCCTGCCCGCAGACGGTCTATACCGAGATTTTTCTCTGGCTCGAAAAAGTGACCGAAGGCGACCGTTCGGCGCGCCTGCGGCTCGACGCCAGCCCGATGTCGCTGAACAAGTTCAGCCGCAAGGCGGGCAAGCAGTTCCTGTGGCTGGCCCTGTCGCTGTGGACCGGTTTTACCTTTGTCGGCTACTTCACGCCGATCAGGGAACTGGGCATGAGTTTCATCAGCGCGGGCATGGGGCCGTGGGAAACCTTCTGGGTCTTTTTCTACGGCTTTGCCACCTACGGAAACGCCGGCTACATGCGCGAGCAGGTCTGCAAATACATGTGCCCCTACGCACGCTTTCAAAGCGCCATGTTCGACAAGGACACCCTGATCGTGACCTATGACGAGGCACGCGGCGAGCCGCGCGGTTCGCGCTCCAAGAAGGCCGACCCCGCAGCGCTAAACCTGGGCTCCTGCGTGGACTGCACGCTGTGCGTGCAGGTCTGCCCCACCGGCATCGACATCCGCAAGGGCCTGCAGTACGAATGCATCAGCTGCGCCGCCTGCATCGACGTGTGCGACACGGTCATGGACAAGATGAGCTACCCGCGCGGCCTGATTCGCTATTCGACCCAGAATGCGCTGGCGAACAACTGGAGCAAGGCGCAGCTGCTGCGCCGGGTGCTGCGCCCTCGCGTGCTGGTGTACAGCGTGATCCTCCTGGCCATCACCCTGGCGCTGTTCGTCAGCCTGACCCTGCGCACGCCCTTCAAGGTCGACGTGGTGCGCGATCGCGCTTCGCTGGCGCGCATCGCCCCCGGCGGCAAGATTGAAAATGTGTACCGACTGCAGCTGATGAATGCGACCGAAAGCGCCCAGACTTACCGCATCACCGCGACCGGATTGCCCGGCTTGACGCTGGCTTCCGAGGCCACAGTCTCGGTCAATGCAACTGAATCGCGCTGGGTGCCAGTCACCCTGCAGCTGCCCTACGAGGCAGCCAGCGCAGGCTCGCATGAAATACATTTCGAGGTCGAATCCATCAACTCCGCAGGGCGCGTGACCGAGAAGTCGGTCTTTCTGGTGCCCCGCTGATCAACAAAGAAACGAAAAACGCCATGCACAAGGAAGACGGACAACCCTGGTGGAAGTTTGCGCATGTCTGGATGGTGTTCGCCGGGCCTGCCGTGGTGGTGGTGGCCTCGTTCATCACGCTGTACCTGGCCATCAAGATCCCCGATCCGGTGATCGGTAGCCAGAGCCTGGCGGCGACTGGCGAGGGCAAGCAAACCCGGCTGCCTACCAACATGGCCCCGGCGATGCAGGCCAGGAACCATGCGGCAACCGGTGTCGCCGCGCCGGCCGTGCCCTGAAGCGCCAGTGAATCGGCACGATGCCGAAGGCACTGCCCGGTGGGTCCGGCGGCTACTGATTTACTGGCAGGGCAGCTGGTTGTTGTTGACGATGAGCTTGAGCGCCTGCGTGTCCAGGATGCGCACATGGCGCTGCTTGACTTCCACAATGCCTTCTTCGACAAACTTTGAAAAGGTCCGGCTCACCGTCTCCAGCTTCAGGCCCAGGTAGCTGCCGATTTCTTCCCGCGTCATGCGCAGCAGCAATTCCGATGCCGAGAAACCCCGCGCATGCAGCCGCTGCACCAGGTTGAGCAGGAAGGCGGCCAGGCGCTCCTCTGCCCGCATGCTGCCCAGCAGCAGCATCACGCCGTGCTCGCGCACGATCTCGCGGCTCATGATCTTGTGGACATGGCGCTGCAGCGACACCACCTCGCGCGACAGCTCCTCGATGCGCTCGAATGGCATCACGCAGACCTCGGCGTCTTCCAGCGCCACCGCGTCGCAGGTGTGATGGTCGTTGACGATGCCGTCCAGCCCCATGATCTCGCCCGCCATCTGAAAGCCGGTGACCTGGTTGCGGCCGTCCTCGGTGTTGATGCAGGTCTTGAAGAAGCCGGTGCGGATCGCAAACAGCGAGGTGAACCTGTCACCGTTGCTGTAGAGCCGGCCGCCGCGCTTGATCCTGCGGCGAATCTCGACGACCGTGTCGATCTTGTTCAGCTCCTCGGCGTTCAGGCCCAGCGGCATGCAGAGTTCGCGCAGGTTGCAGTTCGAGCAGGCTATCTTGACGGTCAGGGGATTGATGGGGGGGATTTTTTCATCGCTGACGGCGCTTGCCCGTTTGCCTGTCCCCGCGAACGCTGGTGTGAGTTCAGACATGAGAGGCTCCTGATGTGGGTTTGTGGAGGGGAGCGCGACGTGTGGACCGCTGATCTATGTCAAATAAATCTTGCCGCGTTCACGCTACATTGGCAATGCCTGCCCAGAAGAGGGTGGGTTCGCAGTTTCCAGGAAACGTCATGAACCCCCTCGCGGTTAATTGTATGCCTACCCCTTCTCCAGAACTAATTACCCGCTTTGATGTGGCCGGCCCGCGCTACACCTCCTACCCGACGGCGGACCGTTTCGTGGAAGCCTTCAGCGCCGAGCAATTCACCCAGGCGCTGGCGCAGCGCCGCAGCGGCGCGGCTGCCATGCTGTCCCCGCTGTCGCTGTATGTGCATATTCCTTTTTGCGAGTCGCTGTGCTACTACTGCGCCTGCAACAAAATCATCACCAAGCACCATGAGCGCGGCGCATCCTACCTGCGCTACCTGGGCCGCGAGGTCGATCTGTACACCGCCCACATCGGCATGGGGCAGGCCATCAGCCAGCTCCATCTGGGCGGCGGCAGCCCGACTTTCCTGAGCGACGATGAGCTGCGCGAGCTGATGGGCATGCTCAGGCGCAGCTTCAATTTCGTGCCGGGCGGGGAATACTCGATTGAAGTCGATCCGCGCACGGTTGATGCCAGCCGCCTGGCCACGCTGGCCGAGCTGGGCTTCAACCGGCTCAGCTTCGGCGTGCAGGATTTCGACCCGGCGGTGCAAAAGGCGGTGCACCGCATCCAGCCCGCCGAGCAGGTGTTCTCGCTGGTCGCGTCGGCGCGCGCCCTGGGCTTCGAGTCGATCAATGTCGACCTGATCTACGGCCTGCCGCTGCAAACCCCCGAGTCGTTCGACCGCACGCTGGCGCAGGTGGCCGAGCTGCGGCCCGACCGCATCGCGCTCTACGCCTACGCCCATCTGCCCGAGCGCTTCAAGCCGCAGCGCCGGATTGCAACGTCCGAACTGCCCGGCGCCCCTGCCAAGCTGGCGATGCTGTCGCGCTCGCTGGCGGCGTTTCGGGACGCGGGCTATGTCTATGTCGGCATGGATCATTTCGCATTGCCCACGGATGCGCTGGCCGTGGCCAAGCGCCAGGGCCGGCTGCATCGCAACTTTCAGGGCTACAGCACCCAGCCCGACTGCGACCTGATCAGCCTGGGCGTGTCGGCGATTGGGCGCATCGGCCCGACCTACAGCCAGAACGCCAAGACGCTGGACGAGTACTGCGACCACCTCGACCAGGGGCGGTTGCCGGTGGTGCGCGGCCTGGCGCTGTCGCGGGACGACCTGGTGCGGCGCAGCGTCATCATGGCGCTGATGTGCCAGGGACAGCTGGAGTTCGAGTCGGTGGAGCTGGCTCACCTGATTGATTTCAGGGCTTATTTCAGCGCCGAGCTGGCCCAGTTGGAAGGCCTGCAGGCCCAGGGGCTGGTCGAGGTCAGCGCCACCGGCGTGCAGGTCACCGACCTGGGCTGGTATTTCGTGCGCGGCGTGGCGATGGTGTTTGACCGCTACCTGCAGGCCGACCGCACGCGCGCGAAGTTTTCCCGGATCCTTTAGGCCAGACATGCAGACATCGCTCGCCATGACTGCGCTGCTGATGGGCCTGGCCGGCGGCCCGCACTGCATCGCCATGTGCGGCGCGGCCTGCGCCGGCATCGGCCAGGCGGCGGGCACGCGCAGGACATCGGCGCTGTGGCTGTTCCAGGCCGGCCGGCTGGCCAGCTACTCGGTGCTGGGCGCGGTGGCGGCGGCGTCGATGCAGGGCCTGGGCTGGCTGACCACCCAGACGGCGGCGCTGCGGCCGGTCTGGACGCTGTTCCATGTGGCGGTGATGGTGATGGGCTTGACCCTGGTGCTGCTGGCCCGCCAGCCGGCCTGGCTCGACGGCACGGCGCGCAGCGTCTGGGGCCGGGTGCGCCGCTTCAATGCCGCCTGGGGGCGCGGCGCGCCGCTGGCCATCGGCGCGGCCTGGGCTTTCATGCCGTGCGGCCTGCTGTACTCGGCGGTGCTGGTGGCCGCGCTCAGCGGCGGGGCGCTGCAGGGCGCTCTGGCGATGGCGCTGTTTGCGCTCGGCAGCAGCGTGTCTTTGCTGATCGGGCCCTGGCTGCTGCTGCGCCTGCGTAGCGGCGAAGGCAGCGGCAAGGGCGAATGGGGCATTCGCTTGGCGGGCCTGGCGCTGGCGCTGACGTCCGGCTGGGCCTTGTGGATGGGGCTGGTGCATGACACCGCGCCCTGGTGCCTGACCACTTGAAGCCGCTTTCAACCCTTGCGGCGCCTAGCCGCAAAGCAGCTGTGCAGGGCGCAGGCTAGGGGCCGCGGCCGTTCGGCGCTTTTTTCGGGCTGTAGAGGTAGTCCGAAATCGCTTCGGTCAGCCGGCCGGCCTGCTGCACATGGCCGTCGCTGCTGATCATCAGGCTGGAGACCAGCGCCTCAATCACCAGCATCGCAGCGATCGAGCTGCTCGACAGCACCGGGTGCGCGGCGGGCGCGATCAGCACGTCATGCGCCGGGCCAGCCAGCGGCGAGGCCATCGAGTCGGTCAGGGCAATCACATGGGCGCAGCGTTCCCGCGCATGGCGCGTTAGCAAGATAGCGTCGTTGGCATAGCGCGGAAACGAGATCGCGATCAGCAAATCCTTCGGTCCAATGTTCATCAGCCGGCCGGCCGCGACCTCGGTGCCGCCAAACTCCACCACATTGATGGCCTGCCGGCAAAACGGCTGCAAGTCGAGCGCCAGGATGGCCGCCAGGTGGGCGCTGATGCCAAAGCCCAGGGTATAGACGGTTTCGGCCGCCAGAATCTTGTGCGCTGTGGCCGTCAGCAGCGCCGGGTTGAGCAGCGACGCGGCCGCCTGCAGGTTGTTCAGGCTGGCCTGCAGGCCTTCGGCGATGATGGGGTTGGCTTCGCCGGCCCGGGCGTTGTTGCGCTGCAGCGCGTCTCGCAGCTTGTCCACCGGCTGAAACAAGGGCGGCAATGCGTTTTGCAGCGTGTCGGCAATGCCCGCGCGCAGCGCCGCATAGCCGCCAAAGCCCAGCAGCTTGGCGAACCGGCTGAGCGTGGCGGTGGAGGTGCCGGTCTGCGACGCCAGCTCTTCAATTCCCCAGGCCGTCGCGCGGACCGGGTTGCGCAGCAAAAAGTCCGCAATCACCGGATTCGAGCCGCGGCCGCTGCCCAGAATTTCGCGCAGCCTGAGCCCCAGGGTGGAATGGCCGAAGGCCGTGTCAAGGGCCGGGTCGGAAAAATCGGGCGTGGGGAGGGGCGTTTTTTTCATGGGCTGCTTGCGGACAATTATGGTGCAGCCGCGTTGGACCGCATGGAGGTGAGGCAGCACGCCGGGATGCCAACGGGTTCAAGCTATCTGGCGTTCATGTATAAATTTTATGAAAAAAATTGAACAAAAAAATTCTGATGACACGGCTGAATTTTAGGCATGAAAGCTGCTAAATGCCCTGATTATGGCTAGGAATTGAGATTTGAAACTCAAGCTGGTGCATTGGATGGTTTTTGGCAGTCAGGGTTTGTTCCGATATTTTCTTTAAATTTATAAATGAAAATATATGTACAGATTTTTTCGGCCAGGTTTTGGTTTTCAATTCTTTCATCTTCAGGAGATTTTCATGATTCGCAAGCTCACAATTGCCTCCGTCATCCTGGCCGCATTTGCCCTGCAGCCGGCCGCGCAGGCGCAGGCGCCGGACTGGGCCAAGGTCCGCATTGGCGTCGAGGCCAACTATCCGCCGTTTTCCCTGATGGGTACCGACGGCAAGTTTTCAGGTTTCGACATCGACATCGCCAATGCGGTCTGCGCCGAGATGAAGGCCCAGTGCACCATGGTGTCGCAGGAGTGGGACGGCATGATGCCGGCGCTCAATTCCAGGAAGTTCGACCTGATCGTGGCCTCGATGTCGATCACGCCGGAGCGCAGGAAGGCCGCCGACTTCAGCGATTCCTACTACGACATTCCCTCCACCTTCGTGGCCAAAACCGGCAGCGTCACCGACGTGACGCCGGCCGCGCTCAAGGGCAAGAAAATCATCGTCACCCGCAACACGCCGCGCGCCGCGCACCTGCTGGCCAATTACAAGGACAGCGAGATCTTGCAGGTTGCCAAGGAGGCCGATGTGACCATGGAGCTGGCCGCCGGCCGGGGCGATGTTGGTTTCGGCTCGTCGCTGGCCGCCACCGCCGCCTTCCTGAAATCGCCCGAAGGCAAGGGCTACAGCCGCGCCGGCGCGCCGATCAGCCTGGGCGGCGCCAAGGACGGCGGCGGCGTCGGCATGGCGATGCGCAAGGGCGACGACGCGCTCAAGGCAAAAGTCAATGCCGCGCTCAAGGCCATCACCGCCAACGGCGTGTACAAGTCGATCAACGACAAGTATTTTGACGTGAACATTCGCGGCGACTGATGCGGCCGGGCGGCTGACGGCTCTGCCTGCTGCTGCATCGAGCCGCCAGGCCGAAATTTATACGTTTCAGGCCCCTGGCGCATACGCCGCCTGCGCAACCAGCTATCAAAAAAATAGCAAAAAGGAACTCTTCATGCTGCTTCATGGCTACCTGCCCGCCATCCTGGAAGGGCTGCTGCTGACGCTGCGGGTGTCGGCGGTCTCGCTGGTGATCGCCTGCGTCTTCGGGCTGCTGGGCGCCAGCGCCAAACTCTCGGGCTCGCGGGCGGCGCGCTGGGCGGCGGGCGCCTACACCACCGTGATTCGCGGCATGCCCGAGCTGGTGCTGATGCTGCTGATCTTCTACGGCGGCCAGACCGTCATCAACAAGCTGGCCGAAGCCCAGGGCTGGGACTACATCGACATTCCGCCCTTCCTGGCCGGCGTGCTGACCATCGGCTTCATCTTCGGCGCCTACCTGACCGAGACCTTTCGCGGCGCCATCCTCGCCGTGCCCAAGGGCCAGGCCGAAGCCGCCACCGCCTTCGGCATGCCCCGGCTGACGGTGCTGCGGCGCATCGTGCTGCCGCAGATGGTGCGCCATGCGATTCCGGGGTTTTCCAACAACTGGCTCATCATGCTCAAGGCCTCGGCGCTGGTGTCCATCATCGGCCTGGACGACATGGTGCACCGGGCCGGACTGGCGGCGGCCTCCACCCGGGCGCCGTTCACCTTCTACATGGCGGTGGCCGGCATCTATTTGCTGCTCACCAGCGTGTCGATTTTCGCGCTGTCGCGCCTGGAAGCGCGCTACAGCCTGGGCGTCAGACAAGTGGCGTTCTAGACATGAACTGGCAAATCATCGCGGACAGCCTGCCGCTTTACAAGGAAGGCATCCGGGTCACGCTGCTGCTGCTGGCCATCAGCCTGGCGTCATCCTTCGCGCTTTCGGTGCCGCTGGCGATTGCCCGGGTCTCCAGCCGGCGCTGGCTGTCGCGGCCGGTCTGGCTTTTCACCTACCTGCTGCGCGGCACGCCGCTGCTGGTGCAGCTGTTCATCATTTACCACGGGCTGGCCCAGTTCGAGGCGGTGCGCGAAAGCTGGGCCTGGGTGTTGCTGAAAAACGCCTGGTTCTGCGCCTGGCTGGCCTTCACCCTGAACTCGACCGCCTACACCACCGAGATCTTCGCCGGCGCGCTGCGCGCCACGCCGCCGGGCGAGATCGAGGCCGCGCGCAGCTACGGCCTGGACGGCTTCACCCTGTACCGCCGGGTGCTGCTGCCCAGCGCGCTGCGCCGCGCCCTGCCGCAGTACAGCAACGAGGTGGTCGGGCTGATGCATGCCACCGCGATCGTCAGCACAGTCAACCTGGTGGACATCACCCGCATCGCCCGCGACGTGTATGCCAACCATCTGCAGGTGACCGAATCCTTCGGCGTGGCGGCGGTGCTTTATTTCCTGTTGACCTTCACCCTGGTCGGCGCCTTCCGGCTGCTGGAGCGGCGCTTTCTGCGCCATCTGCGGCCCGAGGCCCGCGCCGAACTGCTTCCTATTCCCGTCATCGCCTGACCGACCATGCAAATTCAAACAATCGACCTCCTGCCCGGCGCGCCGGGCGTTCACCACAGCCTGCAGGTGCTGCGTTTCGGCACGCCAGGCGCCGGCCCCAAGGCCTACATCCAGGCAGCGCTGCATGCCGACGAGGTGCCCGCCATGCTGGTGGCCCATGCGCTCAAGCGCCAGCTCGCCGCGCTGGAAGCAGACGGGCGGCTGCGCGGCGAAGTGGTGCTGGTGCCGTTCGCCAATCCCATCGGCCTGGGCCAGCATCTGCTGGGCGCGCACGAGGGCCGGTTCGATCTGCGCGACGGCGGCAACTTCAACCGCAACCATGCCGATGTCGCGCCCGAGGCAATCCGCCTGGTGCGCGGCAGCCTGGGCCAGGACCCGGCGCGCAACCAGCGCCTGGTGCGGGAGGCGCTGCGCCAGGCCGCCCAAGCGCTCAAGGCGGTGCATCCGGCGCAGGACTTGAAGAACCAGCTGCTGCGGCTGGCGGTGGACAGCGACGTGGTGCTGGACCTGCACTGCGACCATCAGGCCGTCATGCATGTGTATGCGCTCACGCCGCAGGCCGCGCAGGCCGCCGAGCTGGGCGCGCTGCTGGGCGCGCAGGCGATTTTGCTTGCCACCGAGTCGGGCGACTCGCCGTTCGACGAGGCCTGCAGCCGCCCCTGGCACATGCTGCAGCGCGAGTTTGCCGATCATCCGCTGCCGCTGGGCTGCTTCAGCGCCACGGTGGAGCTGCGCGGCGAGGCCGACACCAGCCATGCGCTGGCCGAGCAGGATGCGCGCGCGCTTGTGCGGTTTTTAAGGCTGCGCGGCGTGGTGGATGGCGGCGATGACCAGGATGACCGGCTGCCCGAGCTGCTGTGCCAGCCGACGCCGCTGGCCGGCTCCGAGCCGCTGACCGCGCCCTGCGCCGGCGTGGTGGTGTTTCACCGCCAGCCCGGCGAGCGGGTCGAAGCCGGCGACCTGATCGCCGACATCGTCAGCCCGCTGACCGGCGGCATCACGCCGGTGCGTTGTCTCTCTGCGGGCGTGCTGTATGCCCGCAGCGGCGGCCGCTGGGCCATGCCCGGCAAGCGCCTGGGCAAGGTCGCCGGCACGTCGCTGGCGCGCACCGGCAAGCTGCTCAGCCCTTGAGATGTCACGACATGGCATTCATCAACAACAAACCCAGAACAAGAGGAAACACCCGTGGCTGAAGCATCCATGATTTTGCAGGCGCTGGACATCCACAAGCGCTTTGGCGCCCATGAGGTGCTCAAGGGCGTGACGGTGCAGGCGCGGGCGGGCGACGTGATCTCGATGATCGGCTCCAGCGGTTCGGGCAAAAGCACGTTTTTACGTTGCCTGAACCTGCTGGAGCAGCCCAACAGCGGGCGCATCGTGGTCGATGGCGAGGAGCTGGCGCTGGTGCCGGACCTGCGCGACAAGGCCTCGGGCAGCCTGCGCGCCAGGGACGCCCGGCAGCTGCAGCGCCTGCGCTCGCGGGTGGCCATGGTGTTTCAGCATTTCAACCTGTGGGCGCACATGACGGCGCTGGAAAACGTGACAGAAGCGCCGGTGCAGGTGCTGGGCCTGGGCCGGGCCGAGGCGCTGGAGCGGGCGGCGCTGTACCTGCACAAGGTCGGTGTTTACCACCGCAAGGACGCCTATCCGGCGCATCTGTCGGGCGGCGAGCAGCAGCGGGTGGCGATTGCCCGGGCGCTGGCGATGGAGCCGCAGGTGATGCTGTTCGACGAGCCGACCTCGGCGCTGGACCCGGAGCTGGTGGGCGAGGTGCTGCGGGTGATGCGTTCGGTGGCCGAGGAGGGCCGCACCATGATCGTGGTGACGCATGAGATGAGCTTTGCCCGCGAGGTCAGCAACCATGTGGTATTCCTGCACAAGGGGCAGATCGAGGAGGAGGGCGACCCGCGCCGGGTGCTGAGCGCGCCCCGGACCGAGCGGCTGCAGGCGTTTTTGTCGAACAGCTTGAAGTAGCGTGGGTGCTGGGCTGTTGTTGTTTTTGATCGAATCGGGGTTTTGCGCAGGTGGTGCTTGCGGTGGTCGCTATTGGAATCGTAGCGATCTGGCTTTTCTTTGCCTTGTGGTTGTTCTTGGCCTTGTTTTCTCTGCTTTGGCCTGCTGGCCGGGGGGTGCCCGGCGGCAACTCACTTGTCTTTTGCTTCGCCAAAAGAAAGTAAGCAAAGAAAAGGCGACCCGACT
>JAQGNK010000375.1 GCA_028291905.1 Polaromonas sp. | reverse complement strand
TTGGTGACCGCAAAGCCGCGCTTTAGCCCCTCGACCATGCCCATCTCATAGGCGATCTTGCCCGCGCCGCCGCCATTGCCGGTGCCGAGCAGCCGTCCGTTCCAGCCTCGCAGCGGCAGCCACACCTCGATACCGATCTGACTGTCTGGCGTCGGCGTGGCGACAGCCTGTACCCGGCAGAAGGCCGGCATTGTCGCCACGCGCTGCGCAAGATCGGGTGCAATGGGTGACGCTGCCACCTTAAGCATACCGGCTGCAACCGGCTCGGCGGAGAGAACGCGCCCGCCCGGCAGCACCCCGCGTGCGAGGGCCGCGCAGGCAGTCGGTGTCAACGCCGGCCGTGCGAACGCAGGCGCGGCCGCGAGTGTGGCCAAGATTGTGAGTAATCCCACAGCGGCCGATCTGCCGATCGGAAGGGTCGTCGTGCTGCTCACCATGGCAGCACCGCATTGCTGTAGTCAATGAAGGTCAGCCCGGGTGTTCCCGAGCGAGCCGCGATCGCATCGGCAATGCCGTGCACGCTGGTCTTGACGTCCAGCGGCGCCGCGTCGCCACCCATTTCGGTCTTTACCCATCCTGGCATCACCGCGAGCAGCGTCCGCTCGGCGCCCGCGCGCACCGCATAGCCGCGCATCAGGCGGTTGAGCGCCGCCTTGCTGGCACTGTACAGGTCGTAGCCTGCAGACGGCTCGGTCGATACGCTGCCAAGTGCGCTGGTCATCACCGCGATCGTGCCTTGCGGTTTGACCCACTCAGCCAAACGCTCGACCACCCGCATCGGGCCAAGTGCGTTGGTGCGCATCACCCGGTCAAACTCGGCGGTCGCGACCTGTCCGATCGGCACCGACGAGTCGTCGCTGATCCCGGCGTTGACGTAGAGCAGGTCGAGCGTACTGCCAGCTAACCGCTGTGCCAATGCCGCGATGGCGGCCTCGTCGTCGATGTCGAGCGCTTCGATTGTTAGCGTGTCCCGGGCCAGCGCGGCAAGCGCTTCGGACGAACCTGGCCGGCGCTCTGTCGCAATGACTTGCCAGCCGCGATCCAGATATTCTTGGACCAGTCCGAGGCCCAGTCCGCGAGAGGCACCCACGATCAGTGCCGTGGAAAGATTACCTACTTGTTTTTCAGAAGTCACCATAACTATCTCATTTGTATGTCAGAAGAATTTCGGCTTTCAGTGCCCTGTCATTGCAGACGCTGGAAAACTGGCCGATTCATTCAATTGGGAAATGTTGAAAGCCTAGGGCCCGGATGGCGGCAGCGCACTGCTTTACTGGTTCAAATCGTACGTCACCAGGTGCCAGAGGTCATAGGTTCGCCAGAGCGCCCGCCCAGCATTCAACGCGAGAAGCCGGCAAACGATGTCAGGTAGATGGCACCGAATCCATCGAGCTTGGCTCGGATCTCGGGTGTCGTATCGCCGTAAACGAAAAGCTTCTCGATCTTTGCCAATTTTAAGAAGCGCTCGGCAAAAGGCGTGAACGTCTGCTCAACATGCGGCAGCAGACCCGAGGTGCGATACCGCTCGACGATATGCACTGCGGTGTGATCGGCATTCACGACATACTCGTAAATGGTCGTGTCCGGCTCCTGACTTGTTGCCGCAACGATGGGTTGAACCAGTTCCTTGAACGCGCCGAAGTCCGAGGGGACGATAGACAGGTGATAGATCGAATAAATTTCGTTTTGCATGAAGAATCCTTGAGAAGAATTGCAGAGAATTAATGATCACTAACTATAGACGGTTGAATACAGTTCCGTAAAGACTGCCTGAGGAGACTCTTGGTAGAACTACAGGCTACTATTACCAAAAAAGTCTTACGGCAGGCGTGATGTTGAAAGTACGCTAGTAGGTGATCCATCCATTGAGGGTTTGCAAAACGCTGTCGCACATTACCGCTATCGATTGCTACAGCAGTTCATAACAATAGGTAATCACCATGAATGTAATCAACATAAACAAATCCTGTCTACTTGACCAACCTCTTTCTCCCCTCAGTTCCCCTTTGGCCCGGGGCGGGAAGGTCGGGCAAGGGGAGGGGTTGTTTCAGAGAAATATGATAGATTGGTAGATTACATTGGATCAATGTAGCTCTAGGTTATGTCACTGCGCACTGTTGAGCACAGCAATTACCACCCGGCATAGCCCAAACGGCTTCTACTGCTTTGGCCTATGACTCACTATTTTTGAGGTGTTTAACTGATGAGCTTGACGGTGGCCGGCTCAGTCTTTTCCCCAAGCCTTAACGAGGTCAGCGCTGTGCCACAACAGATCTCTATTTTGCTGAGCTTGACCGCAGCGCAAGCCACTGCGTTGGCCAAACTCGCCACCGCCTTGGACCTTGCAGCGCTCAAAAGCATGGCTTCCGATGATAAGGAGGCGGCTCGCATGCACGAAGCAATGGAACGGATCATCAAGGCGCTGAGGGATGCAGGACTGCTGGCGTCTTGAAAGACCCCAGGCAAAACTCATCAAATGCTGCGCTGTGAAGCGCAGCCTTGAGACACCGACAATGTGGCTACGGGCCTGGTGCAGTGGCCATGCAATCCCCTTCATTGAAAGGCAAATGAATGATCGAAGCGCTGATCTCGGGCAAGCTGCACGGTGAGCCCGCCCAAAAGATCGCCAGGACAGGCAAGCCGTACGTGACGGCCAGGGTGCGCGCCCACGCGGGCGAGGGCGATGTGTTCGTCAATGTCATTGCGTTCAGCCAGGCCGCTTGCGAAGCGCTGCTGGCCCTTAGCGAGGGCGACGCGGTGGCGCTGGCCGGCACCTTGACGCCCAAGGCTTGGATTGACAAAGAAGGCACGGCGCGCCCTGCGCTGGACCTGGTGGCCAGCCACGTCTTGACCGCCTACCATGTGACGCGCAAACGCAAGGCTTTGGAGCGCAGGCCGCGTGCGCCTCATGAGACCCAGCTCCCGCCGGATGCCCAGCCGTACACCCGGCATGATGAATTCGATGAGGCTGGCCCGCTGGACTTTTAAAACTTCAAAAAGCGTTGAACCCAAATTCACATAGGCACACAACTGCCAGCGCGTCTTCAGGCGCAGCCAGTGGCCGTGACAAGCATGCGCTGGAGAATGGGCTGATCGCCAAGCAGCCCTTAAAGGGGGCCGATCTGCCTGGCCTGACCATCCTGGGTGGTTTAAAGGAGCCATGCGGCTTGCTGCGCGGCCGGGCTGAGGCCCTCGTCATTCAACGAGCTGCTGTTGTGCTGTTACCCCAGCATGGGGCATGTGCAGTATGACTCATGTATATGGCAGCGCCATGGTTTGCGCCTCATCACCTGGAAAAGCCCTACTACAGCGATGCTGCCGATGCCTTGAAAGCCTCCGACCAGAAACCAAGCATGACAGCCAGCCAAGGCATGAACGCTTTAGTCGGCTCGCGCCGCAAGCTCGCTGCGGGAGGCTCGGTAGCTCACGGCTACCACCAGCGCCGTCACGAGAAAGAACATCTGCAGCTCAATAGCCCAGCCACCGGACTTGCCGAGCGACAGGAAATCGCTGCTGTGCGCCAGCAAGAGGGCAACGACCATGTTGAAGGCAATGACCAGCGCCGCTGGCGTGACCAGCAAGCCCACCAGCAGCAA
>JAQGNK010000374.1 GCA_028291905.1 Polaromonas sp. | reverse complement strand
GCATGGCGGCGCACGGCGCGGGCGCCATCGTCAACATCTCGTCCATGGTCGGCCAGCGGCCCAACCACGGCCACGCCTACTACTCGGCCAAGGCCGCCGTCAACATGCTGACCGAAGGCATGGCGGCGGAATGGGGCCGCAGCGGCGTTCGCGTCAACGCGGTCAGCCCCGGCTTTGTCGCGGTGCCGCGCATGGTCGCCAACATCAAGGAGGGCAAGCGCTACGCCGTGTCGCCGGTCGAGGTCAGCGCTCTGGGCCGGCTGGTCGAGCCTTCGGAAGTCGCCGAGTCGATTGCCTTTTTGCTGTCCGACAAGGCCTCGGCCATCACCGGCGCGAACCTGGCCGTCGATGCCGGCGTGCTGGCCAGCAACGGCTGGGTGGTGCACGGCGGCGTGCCACCGGCGCGGCCGCGCGCCTGAGCGCTCTCATCACGCAAGAATCCCCGCAAAAAACCTGTCCGCCCAGCGGACGCCGAAGACAAAGGAATACCCGTCATGAACAACATTTCTTTTTCCCGCCGCAGCCTGATTAAGGCCGGCGCCGGCATCGCCGCCGGCGTGGCGCTGCCGCTGGCGGGCTGGGCACAGGCCTACCCCAACAAGGTCATCAAGCTGGTCGTCGGCTTTGCCGCCGGCGGCCTGACCGACGCCCTGCCGCGCCTGCTCAGCGGCCCGATGAGCGAGCGGCTGGGCCAGTCGGTGATCGTTGAGAACAAGGCCGGCGCCGCCGGCAACATCGCCACCGCTTTTGTGGCGGGTTCAGCGCCCGACGGCTACACCCTGCTGGCGTCGGGCGTGGGCCAGATCGTGGTGCTGCCGCACACCTCGAACCTGGGCGTCAACCCGCTGACCGACCTGGTGCACATCTCCATGATGGGCGAAGGCGACCAGATTTTGAACATCAACGCCGAAGTGCCGGCCAAGAACCTGGCCGAATTCATCGCCCTGGCCAAGAAAAATCCGAAGTCGATGTTCTATGGCGATGCCGGCGCCGGCGGCAACCAGCATCTGTACCTGGAGTATTTCAGGATGCTGGCCGGCATCGAGATGGAAGGCGTGCATTACCGGGGCGGCGGCCCGCTGATGCCCGACCTGCTGGCCAACCGGGTGCAGATGAGCCTGAATGCCCCCTCGGTGGTCGAGCCCTACATCACGCAGGGCAAGCTGCGGCCCCTGCTGATCGTCGGCAAAAAGCGCAATTCGAACATGCCCGACGTGCCGACGGCGGCCGAGGCCGGCTTCAAGCCGCTGGAGGCCTGCAGCAACTGGTTCGGCCTGCATGCTCCCAAGGGAACGCCCGACGCCATCGTGCAGAAAATCCACGCGGCGCTGGTGGACAGCCTGAAGTCCGAGGCAGTGAAAGCCGGGCTGGCCACGCTGGCGGTGCAGGCGATTGGCGATACGCCGCAGGCCTTCGGCGCGCGCATTGCCAGGGACTACGCGCTGTTCGGCAAGGTCGCGAAAGACGCCAACATCCGGGCCGAAGGATCGTGAACCCGCGCATCGGGCCAGAGGCCGTCGCCTCCGCAACCACCGTCCACCCGGCCAAGGACGCAGACACCATGAACGACCAACCGTCCCCCAGAATGCCCGTGGCGGAACTGCAGGCCTTCGTCACTTCCATCTTCATGGCCGCCGGGCTTGGTGAAGATGATGCCCGGACGATGGCCGGCAGCCTGGTCGCGGCCGACCTGCGCGGCACCCATTCGCATGGCGTCATTCGCCTGCCTTTCCTGGTGGACCGGCTGCTGCAGGGCGGCGCCAACCGCCAGCCGGACATCCGGGTGGTGAACGAAGCCCCCGGCACCGCCCTGCTCGACGGCGACCGGGCGCTGGGCGCCCTCACGGCGACGCGGGCCATGGAACTGGCGATTGAAAAAGCCGCCACCCAGGGCATCGGCTTTGTCACCGCCCGCAACAGCGACTTCATCGGCACCTGCGCCCACTACGCCATGATGGCCCTGCCGCGCAACATGATCGGCATCGCCTGGACCAACGGCTTTCCGGGCATGGCGCCGTGGGGCGGGCGCAGCAACACCATCGGCAACAACCCGATTGCGTTTGCCGCGCCCAGCCTGTCGCACGGCCCCATCGTGCTGGACATGGCGCTGAGCGTGGCGGCGGGCGGCCGAATCCGGCTGGCGGCCAAGAACGGCGAGAAGATTCCGAACGACTGGCTGGTGGACAGCAAAGGCCAGCCGACCGACGACCCGCAAGCGCTGGCCGCCGGCGGCGCGCTGCTGCCGCTGGGCTACAAGGGCTACGGCCTGGCGGTTTTCGGCGAGATTTTGTGCGGCGTGCTGACCGGCTCGCGCATCCTGAGCGAAATCCCGGCCTGGTTCAAGGACACGGACAGCGCCATCGGCAACGGCCACCTGCACATCGCCATCGACATCGCGCGCTTCGTGGAGCCGGAAGCCTTCAAGCTGCGCATCGACGGCATGGTGTCGCTGCTCAAGGCCACGCCGCTGATGCCCGAGGTGCGCGAAATCCTGCTGCCTGGCGAGCGTGCCTGGCGGACCCAGCAGCAGCAGGAAAAGGACGGCATTCCGGTGCCCCTGCCCGTGGCGGCTGATTTGCAGGCCCTGGCCCGGCGCCTGGGCGTGAAAGCCCCCTTTTCAGCCTTCTACTCTTTCCTTTGAGATTGCACATCATGAAAACCATGACCCTTGCCCACCTGACCCTGAGCGCCACGCCGGCGGAAACGATAGATGCCGCCGCCCGCGCCGGTTTCGGCGCCGTCGGGCTGCGCATCTGCGGACGCCGCCCCGGCGACCCATTCGCCACGCCGCTGATCGGCAACCCTGCCGCCCTTCAGGCGCTGCGCCAGCGCGCCGCCGACCATGGCATTCGCCTGTCCAACGTGTCGGCCTACCAGTTCTATCCCGACGTGACCTGGGAACAGGTAGCGCCGGCCATCGAGGCGACCCACGCGCTGGGCATCCCGGTCATCGTGGCCAACGGCTTTGATGCGGACGAGGAAAGGTTCACCGCGCTTTTTGTACGCTACTGCGAGGGTGCCGCCAGCGCGGGCATCCGCGTCGCGCTGGAATTTCTGCCTTACAGCGGCGTGCGCAACCTGAACGCAGCCATGCGCATCATCGAGCGCAGCGGCGCCGGCAATGCCGGCGTGCTGCTCGACGCGCTGCACCTGGACCGCTCGGGCAGCATGCCGGCCGACATTGCCGCCATCGACCCGGCCCGGATCGTTTTTGCGCAGCTGTGCGATGCAAAAAAACTCATCGGCCCGCGCACCGACGATGAGCTGCTGCAGGAAGCCCGGGGCGCCCGGCTGCCGGCGGGCGAAGGCGAGCTGCCGCTGTTCGACTTCCTCGATGCGCTGCCGGGCGGCCTGGAGATTGAATACGAGGTGGCGCGGATGGACCTGGCCGACCGCTCGCCGCTGGAAAAAGCGCAGGCCGCCCATGCCGACGCCGAGCGTTTCATGGCTGCCTATGCCGTCCATGCCGCATCTCGCCAAGCCCTGAACGCTGCTGCGCTGGACTAACGCCATGACCGAAAAAACCTTCAGAGTCGGCGTGCTGGGCTGCGGCATGATCAGCGCCGACCATTTCGCCGCCTGGGCCAATTGCCAGGGTGCCCAAGTCGTCGCCGTCTGCGACCCGATGGCGGACCGGGCCAAAGCCCGCGCCGAACAGTTCGGCATCCCGGCGTTCTACGACTCGCCCGAAGCCATGATGGCAGCCGAGTCGCTGGACCTGATCGACATCATCACGCCGCGCGAAACCCATGCCGCCATGGTGCGCCTCGCCGCCCGCCACGGCATTCATGCGCTCAGCGAAAAACCGCTGTGCCCGACCCTTGCCGAAGCCCAGGCGCTGGTCGCAGAAGTCGGCGGCACCATCCGCGTGATGGTCAATGAGAACTGGCGCTACCGGGCCTACTTCCGCAAGATTGCCGAGTGGCTGCAGGCCGGCCGGCTGGGCACCATCACGCTGGCCCGCATGGCCCTGTGGCGCTCAAGCATGCTTGAGCGCGCCGAGGACGGAAAAATCCATGCGCTGACGCGCCAGGCCTTTCTGGCGAAGGAAGAGCGGGTGCTGATCGCCGAATCGCTGATCCATGAAATCGACGTGATGCGCGCCCTGTTCGGCGAACTCGACGTGCTGGCCTGCAGCACCGGCCGGGCCTGCGCCGGGATCATCGGCGAAGACAGCGCCACCATTTTGCTGCGCACCGGCTACGGGCTGACGGTGACGA
>JAQGNK010000357.1 GCA_028291905.1 Polaromonas sp. | reverse complement strand
GCAAAGCCATCGACATCGAGCCCCTTGCCCAGCGCGGTCTTGACGTATTCCTTGCCGTCGGCCAGGGTGAAGGCGAGTTCGAGCGACTGGTTCGCGCCCGCTTCCTGCATGTGGTAGCCGCTGATCGAGATCGAGTTGAATTTGGGCATGTGCTGCGCCGTGTACTCGATGATGTCGCCGATGATGCGGATGCTCGGCTCGGGCGGGTAAATGTAGGTGTTGCGGACCATGAACTCCTTCAAGATGTCGTTCTGGATGGTTCCGCTCAATTTCTCCTGCGCCACGCCCTGCTCTTCGGCGGCCACCACATAGCCGGCCAGCACCGGCAGCACCGCGCCGTTCATGGTCATGGACACGCTGACCTTGTCGAGCGGTATCTGGTCGAACAATATCTTCATGTCCTCCACGCTGTCGATGGCCACGCCGGCCTTGCCGACATCGCCCGTCACGCGCGGGTGGTCGCTGTCGTAGCCCCGGTGGGTCGCCAGGTCGAACGCTACCGACACGCCCTGCCCGCCGGCGCTCAGGGCCTTGCGGTAAAACGCATTGGATTCCTCGGCGGTTGAAAAGCCGGCGTACTGCCGGATCGTCCAGGGCCGCACCGCGTACATCGTGGCCTGCGGGCCGCGAATGAAGGGCTCGAAGCCCGGCAGCGTGTCGGTATAGGGCAAGTCCCTGGTGTCTTCGGCGGTGTAGAGCGGCTTGACCTCGAAGCCGTCGGGCGTTTGCCAGTTCAGGGCCTGGACATCTGCGCCGGGTGCTGACTTGGCGGCAGACCTGGCCCAGGCTTCGAGGCTGGCGTGAGGGAAGGAAACGGGTGGTTCGGATTTCATGATGGCCTGACTGTCCTTGTTCGCTTGAATCAACGCGCCGCGAGCGGCCGGCATAGCGGGCCCAGGGTCGTTCTGAAGTGATTTTGAGTTTACATTATTTATAATTATTGATTCAAAATATTTTTCAGCGCTTACACTGATGCCCATGCCTGAACTTTCCCTGTCCCCTCGCGCGCTTTACCAGGAAGTGGCCGAGTTGCTGCGCCAGCGCATTTTCAACCGCGAACTGGCGCCCGGCAGCTGGATTGACGAGCTCAAGCTGGCCGAGGAGTACGGCATCAGCCGCACGCCGCTACGCGAAGCCCTGAAGGTGCTGGCCACCGAAGGGCTGGTCACGATGAAAGTGCGGCGCGGCGCCTATGTCACCGAGATCTCAGACAGCGACCTGACGGATGTCTATGACCTGCTGGCCTTGCTGGAGAGCGACGCCGCCAGCGTCGTGGCGCAAAAGGCCAGCGCGGCCCAGCTGCAGGAATTGCAGACATTGCACGACGAGCTGGAACGGGCGATTGACCAGCGGGAGCTGTTTTTTTCGCTCAATGAAGCCTTTCACATGCGGCTGCTGGAAATTGCCAACAACCGCTGGCGCAACCAGGTGGTGGCTGATCTGCGCAAGGTGATGAAGCTCAACCGGCACAACTCACTGCTCAAGACCGGCCGGATTGCAGAGTCGCTGGCCGAGCATCGGGCCATCATGGCCGCGCTGGTGTCACGCAATGCGGAGGCATCGGCGCAATGCATGCGCCAGCATTTTCAGAACGGGTTGGAGGCCGCCGCCTGATCTTCAATTACGGCGCACAAGGCCGCAAGCAAATTTTGCTGCTTAATTCATAGCTGCTTGCGCAGAAGCTGTATCCGCCAGAGGCCTTTTTGATGCTTAAACGCTGTTCCCTGGCTAAAACAGATGCGCCTTGGCGGGCGGCGCCGGCATTTCCCAGTGCTTCATCACCTTGCCCTGGGCATCGACGCTTTCAAGCCGCACCATGAAACCCCACAGCCGCGCCACATGCTTGAGCACTTCCCTGACTTCGTCGTTCAGCGGCCGGCTGTTGTGCTGGGTATGGCGCAAGGTCAGCGAACGGTCGCCCCGTGTGTTGACATTCCAGACCTGGATATTGGGCTCGCGCTGGTTCAGATCGTACTGGCGCGACAGCGCCTGGCGCACCTTCTGGTAGCCGCTGTCGTCATGGATGGCCGACACCTCAAGCTGAAGCTCTTTGGCATCGTCAACAATTGAAAAAAGCCTGAAGTCACGGATCAGCCGGGGCGACAGGTACTGGCCGATGAAGCTCTCATCGCGAAAATGCCGCATGGCATGGTCCAGCGTCTGCCGCCAGTCCGAGCCCGCCATGTCGGGAAACCACTCCCGGTCTTCCGCGGTGGGGTTTTCACAGATGCGCCGGATGTCGGTAAACATCGCAAAGCCCAGCGCATAGGGGTTGATGCCCCGGTAGCCCGGATGCGACAGCGGCGGCTGAAACACCACGTTGGTGTGGGAGCGCAGGTTTTCAATCATGAAGCCGTCGCTCAGCAGCCCGTCGTCGTACATCGCATTGAGCAAGGTGTAGTGCCAGAAAGTGGCCCAGCCTTCGTTCATGACCTGGGTCTGGCGCTGCGGATAGAAATACTGGGCAATCTTGCGCACGATGCGGATGATTTCACGCTGCCATGAATCCAGCAAAGGCGCGTTTTTCTCGATGAAATACAGGATGTTTTCCTGCGGATCGGCCGGAAACCGGGGCGCGGCTTTTTCGACCTGCTTTTCAGCCGCGCGGGGCAGCGTGCGCCACAGGTCATTGACCTGCTGCTGCAGATAGGCCTCACGGTCCTTGCGGCGCATTTCCTCTTCGGCCAGCGACAGCTTTTGCGACCGCTGGTAGCGGTCCACGCCGTAGTTCATCAGCGCATGGCAGCTGTCGAGCAGTTCCTCCACTGCATCAATGCCGTGCTTTTCCTCGCATTCGGCGATGTAGGCCTTGGCATAAACCAGGTAATCAATGATGGAGGACGCATCGGTCCACATCCTGAACAGGTAGTTGCCCTTGAAAAAGGAGTTGTGGCCGTAGCAGGCATGGGCCATGACCAGCGCCTGCATCGGCAGCGTGTTTTCCTCCATCAGGTAGGCAATGCAGGGGTTGGAATTGATGACCACTTCATAGGCCAGCCCCATGTGGCCCCGACGGTAGCTTTTTTCGCTGGCGATGTACTGCTTGCCGAAAGACCAGTGGCGGTAATTGACCGGCATGCCGACCGAGGCATAGGTGTCGATCATCTGGCTGGCGGTGATGACCTCGAGCTGCACCGGATAAGTGTCCAGCCCGAACCGCCTGGCCATGCGCTCGATTTCAGCGTGGTAGGTCTCGATCAGCTCGAACGTCCAGTCCGACGGGCTGGGCAGCGCCGCGCGCCGCTCGTGGCTGCTGTCGATGCCATCGAGCTGAAAATCATGCAAATCCTTTGCACTTGCAGGCGGGAAAGTCGTGCTCATGCAGGCGCTCCTTTCTTGAACAATTCCCGGAAGACCGGGTAGATTTCCGAGGCGTCGGAGATTTTTTGCATGGCAAAGTTCGGGTGGCTCTTTTGCACCATCGAATACTCTTCCCAGAGGTTCTGGCTTTCCTCGGCCACCTGCAGATAAGCAAAGTAGCGCGAGGCGGGCAGCAGCTTGTCAACCAGCAGCGCACGGCATTTGGGCGAATCGTGCTGCCAGTTGTCGCCGTCCGAAGCCTGGGCGCCGTAGATGTTCCATTCACTAGAAGCGTAGCGCTCCTGGATGATCTGGTTCATCAGCACCAGGGCACTCGAAGCCACCGTGCCGCCGCTCTCGGTCGAGTGAAAGAACTCGTCCTCGGTCACTTCCGCCGCCTGGGTGTGATGGCGGATGAAGATAACGTCGGTTTTTTCATAATGCCGCATCAGGAACAGGTAGAGCAGGATGAAGAAACGCTTGGCCATGTCCTTGCGCGCCTCGTTCATCGAGCCCGACACATCCATCAGGCAGAACATCACGGCCTTGGAAACCGGCAACGGCACCCGGACCCGGTTGCGGTAGCGCAAATCGAACGGATCGAGAAACGGGATTTGCCGCAAGCGCAGCCGCAGCGCCTCGATTTCACCTTTCAGGGCAACAATTTCTCCGTGCGTCGTGGACACATCCTGCAGCATGGCCGCCAGCAGCAATTCAAGGCCGCGCAGGTGGCGCCGGGCGTCGCCGCCCATGGCGATGCGCCGGCTCAGCGCCTTGCGCATCGAGCGCACCACATGCAGGTTGGTTGGCGTGCCTTCGGAGATAAAGCCGGCGCGGTGGGTCTTCCATTCCGGCGCATCGGGCAGCAGTTGCGTGCGCAACAGATGCGGCAGCGCCAGGTCGTCGAAGAAATACTGCATGAATTCGTCACGCGTGATGCGGAACTCGAAGTCGTCCTCGCTGCTGCCGTCCTGGCTGGCGCCGTTGCCTGGGCCGCTACCGCCGCCTGATGGCGGGCGCGCGATGTGGTCGCCCCGCACATATTCTTGGTTGCCGTTGTACACCCGCTCCTCGGTGCCGCCGGCGCCATGGCCGAACACCGGCTCTGACACATCGCGCCGGGGCAGCGTGATGTCCTCGCCCTGCTCAATGTTGTGAATACTGCGCCCCGACACCGCCTTGCGCACCGCATCGCGTATCTGCTTGCGGTAGCGGTGCAGGAAACGCTCCCGATTGCCTATCGACTTGTTCTTGCCCGACAAGCGCCTGTCAATGACTTGCTGGAGCATCGTGGTCTATCTCCGGTTGGGTGGTAGCAATCAACACGCCAAATCCTGCTGCAACTGCCGCGTGGTTTTCAGGAGCTCTTGCGAACCCGCAGATACCACTCGCACAGCAGCCGCACCTGGCGGGCGCTGTAGCCTTTGTCCATCATGCGGTTGAGAAAGTTCTCATGCTTTTTCTTCTCCTCGGCGCTGGCCTTGGCATTGAAGGAGATCACCGGCAGCAGGTCTTCGGTGTTCGAGAACATTTTTTTCTCGATCACCGCCCGCAGCTTCTCGTAGCTGGTCCAGGTCGGATTCTTGCCGGCGTGGTTGGCCCGGCTGCGCAGCACGAAGTTGACGATTTCATTGCGAAAATCCTTCGGATTGCTGATGCCGGCAGGCTTTTCGATTTTCTCAAGCTCGGCATTGAGTGAAGCGCGGTCGAATATCTCGCCGGTGTCGGTGTCACGGTATTCCTGGTCCTGAATCCAGAAGTCGGCATAGGTCACATAGCGGTCGAAAATATTCTGGCCGTATTCAGAATAAGACTCCAGGTAGGCAGTCTGGATCTCCTTGCCGATGAATTCGGCATAGCGCACCGCCAGGTTTTCCTTGATGAACGCCAGGTAGCGCTGCTCGATCTCGGGCGTGAACTGCTCGCGCTCGATCTGCTGCTCCAGCACATACATCAAGTGCACCGGATTCGCGGCGATTTCGCTCGAATCGAAATTGAACACCTTGGACAGTATCTTGAAGGCAAAGCGCGTCGAAATGCCGTTCATGCCCTCGTCCACGCCGGCATAGTCGCGGTACTCCTGGTAGCTTTTGGCTTTCGGGTCGGTGTCCTTCAGGTTTTCACCGTCGTAAACCTGCAGCTTGCTGAAGATGCTGGAGTTTTCAGGCGCCTTCAGCCGGGTCAGCACCGCAAACTGGGCCATCATCTTCAGCGTGCCCGGTGCGCAGATGGCGCCTGACAACGAGGAATTGCGGATCAGCTTTTCATAGATCTTGATTTCCTCGGAGGAACGCAGGCAGTACGGCACCTTGACGATGTAGATCCGGTCCAGGAACGCTTCGTTGTTCTTGTTGTTCTTAAAGGCCTTCCACTCGCTTTCATTCGAGTGGGCCAGCACGATGCCATCGAAAGGAATCGCGCCAAAACCTTCGGTGCCCTTGAAGTTGCCCTCTTGCGTCGCCGTCAGCAGCGGATGCAGCACCTTGATCGGCGCCTTGAACATTTCTACAAATTCCAACAGCCCCTGGTTGGCCAGGCACAGGCCGCCCGAATAACTGTAGGCGTCCGGGTCGTCCTGCGCAAACAGCTCCAGTTTTCGAATATCGATCTTGCCGACTAGCGTGGAGATGTCCTGGTTGTTTTCGTCGCCCGGCTCGGTCTTGGCAATGCCGCACTGCCTGAGAATGGAAGGAAAGCGCTTGACGACCCGGAATTTGCGAATGTCGCCGCCAAACTCCTCAAGGCGCTTGACCGCCCAGGGCGACATGATGCGCTGCAGGTAGCGCGGTGAAATGCCGTACTGGCTCTCCAGCAGCGGAATATCCTCGGCATTGTTGAAGAGCCCCAGCGGCGACTCATTGACCGGCGAGTCCTTGAGCGCGTAAAGCGGCACCTGCTCCATGAGCTGCTTCAGCCGCTCGGCAATGGAGGACTTGCCGCCGCCGACCGGCCCCAGCAGGTAAAGAATCTGCTTTTTTTCCTCCAGACCCTGGGCTGCGTGGCGGAAGTAAGACACGACCTGCTCAATCGGGTCTTCCAGGCCATAAAAGTCCCGGAAGGCCGGATAAATCTTGATGACCTTGTTGCCAAAAATGCGCGACAGGCGCTGGTCCTGGTGCGTGTCGAACACTTCGGGTTCGCCAATGGCAGCAAGAATCCGTTCTGCTGCCGTGGCATAGACAAGGGGCGTTTTCTTGCAGAGTTCCAGATACTCTTCAAGGGACATTTCTTCTTCACGCGTTTGTTCGTAACGCGTCAAAAAGTTACGGACGACATCCATAAAATCTCCTTAGCAGGCTGCGCTTGGCTTGATCAGCAAAGTACCTCAAAGATGGCGGTCAGCCCAGCTTTACCACCGTCCTTGTTTGCAATGTACACCCATGAAGAGTTGGCTGAAAAATGGGTATGCAAACTGAAGGGTTTAGAGACACATCGTATGCAAAAATCATTCGGCGCGAATACTATCGGCGAATTTTTACAGCTGTTTTCAGGCTGCTTGCTCAAGACTGTTGTGCGCCAGCGCCATGACTTCGTGTGGGAGCAAGGCTTTGAGCCTGTGGTCGCTCCAGACTTGGCGCCAGCGGCGCGAACCCGCCAGACCGTGGCGCAGGCCGAGCATGTGGCGTGCAATTGCACTGAAGGCCGTGCCATGCTGGACACTTTGCTGCACCATGTAATCGCACATCTGCAACTCGACTTCCTCCCGGCTGACGCCATGGCCTTGCGCGCCAAACAGAGCTTCATCCCATGAAGCCAGCCACCAGGGGTTGTGATAAGCCTCGCGGCCAATCATGACGCCGTCAACCTGAAGCAATTGAGCCTGGACCTGTTCAGTGGTGGCAATACCACCGTTGATGCAAATCGTCAGCTGCGGAAAATCACGCTTCAGGCGATGCACCAGCTCATAGCGCAGCGGCGGCACCTCGCGGTTTTCCTTCGGGCTCAGGCCTTTTAGCCAGGCATTGCGGGCATGCACGATGAAAGTTTTGCATCCCGCCTCGCTGATGGTGCCGACGAAGTCGCGCACGAAGTCATAGTTTTCCTGGCGATCAATGCCGATGCGGTGCTTGACCGTCACGGGCACCGCCACCACATCCACCATGGCCTTGACGCAGTCGGCCACCAGCTTCGGCTCGGCCATCAGGCATGCGCCAAAGGCACCGCGCTGCACCCGCTCGCTGGGGCAGCCACAATTGATATTGATTTCGTCGTAGCCCCACTGCTCACCCAATCGGGCGCAATGGGCCAGGTCAGCCGGCTCGCTGCCGCCGAGCTGCAGGGCCACTGGATGCTCCTGGGCATTGAAACGCAAATGGCGTTCCACATCGCCGTGGATCAGCGCGCCGGTCGTCACCATTTCGGTATACAGCAGCGCATGACGGGACAGCAGCCGGTGAAAATATCGGCAATGCCTATCACTCCAATCCATCATCGGGGCCACTGATATTCTATGAGGCGTTGATTTCATTGAAATTTCTTTAAAATCAAGCACTTGCGTAGAATCTTTAACTGTACTGTTCACTGCCATTACTGCCTGTTTGGTGCTATTTTCTGCATCGGGTGCTACATTTAAGTGCTACAAAATTTCATGTAGCACCGCAACCGAGGAAGCACCGCCGATGGGTACGATTACAGCACGAACACGCAAGGACAAGACGGTAGGCTACACGGTGC
>JAQGNK010000316.1 GCA_028291905.1 Polaromonas sp. | reverse complement strand
GCTTCGATCGCTTCCTCGATGCGCTCCACCGCGTGGATCGTCAACCCCTCGATCGGCTTTTTCGGCGCGTTCGCCTTGGGCACCACCGCCACGCTGAAGCCGAGCTTGGCAGCCTCCTTCAGCCGCTCCTGGCCACGCGGCGCGGGCCGCACCTCGCCCGCCAGCCCGACCTCGCCGAAGGCGAAGAAGCCGCGTGGCAGCGCCTTGCCGCGCAGGCTGCTGTGGATGGCCAGCATCACGGCCAGGTCGGCCGCCGGCTCGCTGATGCGCACGCCGCCGACCGCGTTGACGAACACGTCCTGGTCCATGCAAGCGACGCCGGCGTGGCGGTGCAGCACCGCCAGCAGCATCGCCAGCCGGTCGCGGTCCAGGCCGACGCTCAGCCGGCGCGGGTTCGGCCCGCCGTCATCGACCAGCGCTTGGATCTCGACCAGCAGCGGCCGCGTGCCCTCCAGCGTGACCATGACGCAGCTGCCGGGCACCGGCTCGCTGTGCTGGCTCAGGAACATGGCGCTGGGGTTGGTGACGCCCTTCAGGCCCTTCTCGGTCATGGCGAAGACGCCGATCTCGTTAACCGCGCCGAAGCGGTTCTTGATGGCCCGCACCAGCCGAAAGCTCGAATGCGTGTCGCCCTCGAAATACAGCACGGTGTCGACCATGTGCTCCAGCACGCGCGGGCCGGCCAGCGCGCCGTCCTTCGTCACATGGCCGACCAAAATGATGCACGCGCCGCTGGTCTTGGCCGCCCGCGTCAGGTGGGCGGCGCATTCGCGCACCTGCGCCACCGAGCCGGGGGCCGAGGTGAGCTGGTCCGAATACACCGTCTGGATCGAGTCGATGACCGCGACCGCCGGCTGGTTGGCCTCCAGCGTGGCCAAAATCTTGTCGAGCTGGATTTCGGCCATCACCTTGACCTGCGAGCCGTCGAGCCCGAGCCGGCGCGAACGCAGCGCGACCTGAGCGCCGCTTTCCTCGCCGGTGACATAAAGGGTGTCCAGGCCGGCGCGCTGCAGCGAGTCGAGCGCCTGCAGCAGCAGCGTCGATTTGCCGATGCCGGGGTCGCCGCCGATCAGCACCACACCGCCCTCGACGATGCCGCCGCCCAGCACCCGGTCCAGCTCCTCATGGCCGGTCGGGGTGCGGGTCATGTCAGTGGCCTCGATGTCGGCCAGCGCGGTGACTTCGGACGCCTTGGCCAGCCCCTGGTGCTGGGCGCTGTAGCGGTTCTTGACGGCGGAAGGCTGCTCCGCCACCGATTCGATCAGCGTGTTCCAGGCGTTGCAGTGCGGGCATTTGCCCAGCCATTTGGGGCTGATGCCGCCGCATTCGGTGCAGGTGTAGATTGTTTTTTCTTTGGCCATGGGGCACTGTAATGGAGTTGTTCCAGGCGCTGGCGATGCGCTTGCACCCGCCAGGCCCGCTTGGGTGCAGATGCTGCCGGCCTGCGGTAAATTCAATCGCACAGGCCTGGGCTGCGCCAAGTGACAGCCCAGGCCAGGGCAGCGCACACTTTTGCTGATCCAGCGCCGGAAAGAATCAAGATGAACCAGCCACCCGTGATTTTCGTCCTGCGGCTGCAGCCCGGCGACGACCTGAAAGCCGCGCTGCAGTCCGCTTTCGGGGGCCTGCAAGCCCAGGGGCACCGGGCCGGCTGCATCGTCAGCGCCGTGGGCAGCCTGTCGCGCGCCGTGCTGCGTTATGCGGCCGAACCGCAGGGCAGCGTGCTGGAGGAGCCGCTCGAACTCATCACCCTGTCGGGCACGCTCAGCCCGGACGGCCTGCATCTGCATGCCAGCGTGGCCGATGCCCAAGGACGGATGCGCGGCGGCCACCTGATGCCGGGCTGCACCGTGCGCACCACGGCTGAAATCGTGCTGGCGCTGCTGCCGGATTGGACCTTCAGCCGGTCGCATGATGCGCGGACCGGGTTTCTCGAACTGCTGGCCCAGCCGCTGGAGCGGCGCGGCTAGCGCGGCCTGATGCCGGGCTGCCCAGCGCGGCATCACCCTGGCTTGCTACAGCGGCGGCCCGGCAACCTGCTTGCTATTGAATCAATAGCTGCTTGCGCAGAAGCTGCCTGCGCTGCGGCCATTTTTGATGAAAAAGCGCGCAAGGCGGCCGCGCCGCGCCCGCTGCTTTCCTTCTCCGAATCCCGGCCCGAGCCTGCCAGGCCGGCGCCAGCCGAGGACTGAGCGGCAACCGCCCTCCAGCCATTTTTTGCTATTTTTTCAATAGCTGCTTGCGCAAGCGCTGCCTGCGCTGCAGCATTTTTTCATGAAAAATTGGTTTCTATGCTTCTAAATTAATAGCTGGCTGCGCACTACCCGCGCGCACCACAGGCCTTTTTGCTTGATTGAGGGTGCCAAATGGTGGCGCCGCCATTTTCGCCATGGCGGGGATCAAGCCGGTGCGGGACGAAGCGCAGCGGCAACCGGCGGTTTGCGCATGAAGCACAGGCGCTACGGCGCATTCCGAATCTGGATGCTGCTGACCACCGTGCAGGCTGGGCGCCGGGGCGCCAGCAGCCCGCGCACCAGGCCGGCCGCGTTGAAGCACCACGACACCACCGAAAACAGCGCCTTGCCCGCGCTGCGCTTGCGCCAGGCCATGACGGCCAGCGGCGCCAGGGCCACCGCCAGAAATACCGCCAGCCGCCCGCCCCAGGGCCACCAGGGCAGCGGCGCCAGCAGCACCGCCAGCACGATCAGCCACCAGCCCAGCAGCGCGGCGTACAGCCGCAGCTCGCGCACGCCGGCCAGCACCAGCGGCAGGTGCGGCTTACCCCAGGCGGCGCGCACCACTTCGCCCAGGCCGCAGATGTAGCGGCTGCGCCAGCGGCGCATCAGCAGCGCATAAGGCGGCGCGTCATGGCCG
>JAQGNK010000302.1 GCA_028291905.1 Polaromonas sp. | reverse complement strand
GCCCCGTTTATTACGGACGTGACGGCCGCGATGGCCGGGATGGCCGCAATGACTACCAGCATGACGGCCGCCGTTAAGCTGGCCTGCTTGAATAAAAAAGCCTGCTTCGTGCAGGCTTTTTTCATGGGCTGGCTTCTTGCAGCTTTCGGCAACGCATGTTGCTATTTAATTAATAGCTATCAGCGCAGCTTATATATGCGCCAGAGACATTTTTAATGCCCAAAATTTGTTTGCCAGCCACAGTGAATGCGCTCTAGCGTTTGCCGTTGGGCGCCGCGCTCCGGCAAAAAAGCCCGTAGACCTGAATCTGCGGGCTTTTTTTGTCGTGGTGTTTCCTGGCGCTTGGACCAGCGCACTGGACCGGCTAGCCTGGCCTCAAGCGGCTTTCCAGAAAATATAGTCTGCCTGGTAGGGCAGCGTCTGCTTGTCGCCGACATCGGTTTGCGTGCAGGCCTTGGTCAGTTCGATGCCGCCCTTGGTCTTGATGCGCTGGATGTAGGTGATGTTCTGCAGCACGCCCGGCGTTGCGCTGGACGCGCCGGTGGACAGCTGGTAGGCCAGGTTGCTGGCGCCCGGACGCGGCGCCAAGGCGACCTGCGTGCCAACCACGCTGGAGCCATCCATGTGGGTCCAGGTTGCAGGCGGGCCGACATACTGGGCAACAGCCTTGCCGGTGCGGTCCACCAGCTCTGCCTGCGGCTTGACGATCACCCAGCCGATGGCACCGGCATTGGCCGGATTGGCCTTGCATTCGTAGTTGAGCACGCCGACAGCCGTGGTTTCGAGCGCCACGACATGGCCGGCCGGCACCTGGATTCGGTCGTCAAGCTGCTCCTGGGCAAATTCTTTTGGCGGCGCCTTGACGCCGGCGCAGCCTGCCATCAAGGCGGTGGCGCCGGTCACGAAGGCCAGAGCGACAGCGGTGCGCTTGCTGTGGGTCCAGGGGGCGGTTTTTGGAGTCTTCATGGGGTTCCTCAAATTGAGTTGTAGCAGCCTGCCAGTACAACCGAGGATGCAAACCTCGACCGTAGGACGCTGCCCTGAATGGCTGCCGGAACACTTCGGAGGCAGCAAGCACCCAAAAAAAACCCGCAGGCCGATCTCGTGGTCGGCACTGCGGGTCTGAAAAACCAGCCCGTTCCAATCCGGACTGGTGCTCGCTCAGCGAAGAAACGAAGGGCGACAGCGCTGTCTTGATACAGATACGCGGCATCAGGGCGGATTGGATTCAAAAACTTCAATAAATTGCAGCGACACCGAAAAATCGTTGCGTGGCTTGCAGGCTGGGCGCGGCCACACTGGCGCAACCGCAACCCTGCAACCGGCGTTTTTCGGATATCGGGCTACTGCCCGAAGCGCGGACCCGTGAGCAGGAAGTCTTCTTCCTCGGGCGTGCTGGCGCGCCCAAGCACCGCGTTGCGGTACGGGAAACGGCCAAAGCGGGCAATGATGTCCTGGTGCTTGCGGGCAAAGTCCAGGTTGCTTTGCAGCCTGGGGTGCAAATCCGCCGGCGCGTCGGCCAGCAGTTGCGCAAAGCAGGCAACGCATTGCGCCTGCAGCGCGGCGTCTTCGGCATGCATCAGCGGCATGTACAGAAAAACCCGCCCGACCCACGGCAGCAGCTGGTCCTGCTGCCCGGCCAGCGTCTGCAGCGTCAGCTGTTGGGCGCGGGCGTCGCCGTCGAAGGCGTGGCGGCTGCCGCGAAAGATGTTGCGCGGGAACTGGTCGAGCAGGATGACAAGCGCCAGGCGTTCCAGGGGTTCGGCCGCCCAGCCGGTCAGCCCGCCGGCCTGGGCGGCAGCCACCGCGCTGCCGAACTGCTGGCGGATTTCATCGTCCAGCGTCGGCCCGCCGGTGAACCAGCGCTTGTTCATCTCCTGGCTGGGCCAGCCCAGAGTCACGCCATCGGCAAGCCAGAAATCGAGGACGGCAGCGGGTGTCGAGGGGGTGGATAAAGATGCAGATGGGGTGGAGTCAGGCATGGGACGCAATCAGGCAGGGCAGTAGTTAGGAAGAAAGAAAATGGCTCACATGGCGCGGAACTGGTGACTGTACAAGCGGCTCACGCCGAGCTTTTCCGGACGGCCGCGCAGGCTCAGGGTGAGCCTGCCCGATTCGCCCTGCATCACCGTGGCGATCAGGCCGGCCTGCACCACCGTGCTGCGGTGAATCTGCCAGAACATCTGCGGGTCCAGCTGCGGCACCAGCTCCTTGAGCGGCGTGCGGATCAGGTAGTCATGGCTGGCCGTGATGACGCGCACATATTTGTCCGCCGCTTCGAAATACATCACCTCGCCGAGCGGCACCAGGCGGATGCTGCTGCCGACGCTGACCTGCAGCCGCGTGAGAAAACCCTGGCCCGCCCCGGCTTGCGCCGGCGAGTGGAAAGCCGCCAGCAGGTGCCGCAACTGCTGGGCGGTCTGGCCGAGCGCGGTGTCTGCGGCCAGCGGCAGGTTTGCTCCTGAATGAATAGCTGCCTGCGCATGCGCGGCAAGCGCCAGCTGCACTTTTGACACGGTTTTTTGCAGGCGCTCGGCCTGCACCGGCTTGAGCAGGTAATCGACCGCCTGCGCCTCGAACGCCTGGACCGCGTACTGCTCGTAGGCAGTCACGAACACCAGCGCCGGGAAGGGCCGGCCGGGCGGCCATTCGTCGGCCAGTTCCGCCGCTGCCTCCAGCCCGCTCTGGCCGGGCATGCGGATGTCGAAAAACAGCACGTCGGGCGCAAGCCTGAGCGACTCTGACACGGCCCGTAACCCGTCGGCGACGGTCGCCAGCAGCCGCAGGCCGGGCCAGGCGCGGGCCAGCGCGGCCTGCAGCGCCTGGGCCAGCAGCGGCTCGTCTTCGGCAATCAGGGCGGTGGCCGGGTACATGTTCATGTTTTCAAGGGAAGTCGGGCTGTGGCGCAGACACCTCCTGCGCTGGCAGCTATTAATTCAATAGCGCCGGCATCGCCGTAGAGGCTGGCGAGCCGCTCGCGCACCTGGGCCAGGCCGAAGCCGGGGCGATTGGCGGCGCTGCCGGGCGGCAGGCCGACGCCAGTGTCGGCCACTTCCAGCACCAGCTGGCCGCTTTCGCTGCGGGCGCTGACGCGGATGCAGCCGCCCTCGACCTTGGGCTCCAGGCCGTGCCGGATGCTGTTTTCCACCAGCGGCTGCAACAGCAGGCTGGGAACGGGGTGCCGGGCCAGCTCGGGCGGCAGGACCAACGTGTAGGCCAGGCGCGGCCCCATGCGGATGGCCATCAGTTCGAGGTAGTCGCCGAGGCGGTCGAACTCGGCCTGCAGCGGCTGGGTGGCCGCCAGCGAGGCGCCGAGCGTGGCGCGCAGGTAGGCGATCAGGTGGTCGAGCATGGCCTGCGCGCGCGGCGGGTCGATGTCGATCAGCGCCTTGAGGTTGGCCAGGGTGTTGAACAGCATGTGCGGCTCCAGCTGGCTTTCCAGCAGCTTCAGGCGCGCATCGGTGGCATGGCGGCGGGCCTCGGCCATCTTGCGTTCCAGGTAGGCGCTCTTGCCGGCGCTGTGGAAATAGAAGCTGCCCGCCAGGCCGGCCAGCGCGCTGATGAGCAGCGAGGTGCGCGAGTAGCCGCTATGGCCCGGCCCGGCGCCGACGGCATACCAGCCGTAGTAGAGGCACAGCCTGCCGGCCAGCCAGCCGCCGCCCAGGTAGCCCAGCGCAATGCCGCCCAGCACCAGGCCGGGGCCGGCCAGTCCGCCGGGCCATCCGGTTTCCAGGCTGGAGGGGAAGAAGTGGCGGCCCAGGTCGATGACGGCCCAGGTCAAGGTGGCAATCAGAAGGGTGTACACCAGCGCCGGGGCAAGGGGCTGCTCGGGCTGGAAGGCGTACTGGACGGCCGCCAGGGCCAGCGCGAAGGCCAGCACCTGCAGGAAGTGCCGCCGCTTGCTGCGCCAGTCGATGCCATGCCTGCCCTTGATGAGTGCCGGATGGTCGGTGGCTTCGGGCGGGATGGGCAGGTTCATGGCCGGTTCATTCTAGGGCGCTGCACTAGGTTATGAAGGCCGTGAATGACCTGAAGACCGGGCGGCAGTTCTTGTCACAGCAGGCCCAGGCCGCCCCAGAGCAGGTTGCCGAGGTGGCGGCCGGGCAGCAGCGTGAACGCGCCCGCCACGACATTGGCGCCGATGTAGGTGCCCAGCATGCAGTGCCGGTGCAGCCGGACATTGCCCTGCGCCAATGCCCAGAAGGCGCCGGACAGCCCGGCAAGCGTGACCGGAACCAGCAGATGGATCGGCGTGTAGCCGCCGATATTGGGCAGCCTGAAGTCGCGGATGAACAGGGCTGATACCGCCGTGATCAGCATCAGTGTGACCCAGGCATAGCCAAAGGCGCGGTGCAGGCGCGGGCGCTGCAGCCGGGCCCGGCGGGCCCACAGCGCCACCGGGCCGATCAGGGTGGCGCTGGCGGCGGCGCTCAGGTGAATCGCGATGAGGGGTGACAGTTCCATGGGGTTTCTCCTTCGCGCAAGGCGCATTGGCACGGACTGTGCCGGGCGCCCGGCGGCAAGGCCAGGGCGTTGCGACGAAGCGCGGCTTTCGCGGCGCGAAATGGCTTTATCGGGGCGTGGAATGCAGCCGGGGCGGGCCGGCCTACAACCTGCTTGCAGCCTGCGCGCGCACGGCAGCGGGCCGCTGCAGGCCCAAAAGAGCTGAACGCTGGCACGGCGATAATCGCGCCTTTGGTTTTTCAAGAACCGGCTTTTGCTGCCGCGCCATCATTTTTCTGAAAGGCATCCGTGGACACCCTACTGTTGATCAAAGCCGCCATCATGGGCATCGTCGAGGGCTTGACCGAATTTTTGCCCATCTCGTCCACCGGCCACCTGATCCTGGCCGGCGCGCTGCTCGGCTTTGACGACGAGAAGGCCAAGGTGTTCGACATCGCCATCCAGACCGGCGCCATCCTGGCCGTCATCCTGGTGTACTGGCAGAAGATCCGATCGACCATCGTTTCGCTGCCGAGTGACAAGCAAGCCCAGCGGTTCGCCTTGAACGTGCTCGTGGCGTTCATTCCGGCGGTGGTGCTGGGTCTTGCCCTGGGCAAGGCGATCAAGAGCCACCTGTTCACGCCGGGCGTGGTGGCGACCACCTTCATCCTGGGCGGTTTCGTGATCCTATGGGCCGAGCGGCGCAAGCAGGT
>JAQGNK010000299.1 GCA_028291905.1 Polaromonas sp. | reverse complement strand
GCCATTCGGTGTAGATGCCCTCGACCAGCCGGCGGTCCAGCGGATGGTGCGCCAGCACGCCAAAGCCGGTGTCGTGCAGCCCGCTGCAAAAGTCGCGGGCCGCCGTGGCGCTGCGGTAATCAACGACGGGAAATTTCATGCATAAACCTTGTTCAGCCGGGCAGTTGCCACGGGTATCTCGGCACGGCCGGAGCGGACTCGTTCCTGGTAGCCAGCCGCTTTTCAACGTCAAAAAGGCCTGTAGCGCAGGTACTGCATGCGCTACAGGCTATTAATTTCGTAGCAAAAAGCTGTCGGACGCCTTCAACGCAGTGAGGGCGCCGTGATTCAAAGCCGAGGCGGCCCCGCTCCAGTGGGCGCCAGGGGGTTTTATAGCACCCGGGCGGGCCTGGAACCGCGCAGCCAGTCGGCCATCAGGGTTTCCTCCAGCACGGCGCGGCAGGCTGGCGCGTCGACCTGCAGGCAGACCTGGGTCAGCGGAACGTCCTGGCCCCAGCCCTTTTGCGCAAAATCGATGAAGTCCTTGCGGTTCATCATGGTCTGGCCCTGGGCCAGGCCTTCGGTGGCCACGCGCACGCGGCCGACTTCGATCTTGAACAGCCCGGGGTGGGTCAGGTAGATGAAGGCCAGCACGTCATGGCCGAAGCAGCCGTGGATTTGGGCCACATGCGGGTACAGGCTGCTATAAAAATTGGCGTAAAACCCTACCGCGTGGTGCAGCACGTCGGTGGCCGGGTGCCGGTGGCGCTCGGCAATCGCTGCGAACAGCGACAGTGGCAGGATCACCCGGTGCGTCACGTCCAGCCCCACCATGGTGAGCTTGAAGCCGGCGGTGAACACCTTGTCGGCCGCATGCGGGTCGTTCCAGATGTTGGCCTCGGCCACCGGCGAGACATTGCCGGGCTCCAGCACCGTGCCGCCCATCAGGATGACTTCGCGCAGCAGGCGCGGCAGTTCGGGTTCGAGTTTCAGCGCCAGGCTCAGGTTGCCCAGCGGCCCGACCGCCACCAGCGTGATCTCGCCCGGCCGGCTGCGCGCCATGTCAACGATGAACTGGGCCGACGAGCGCGGATCGAGCCGGCTGGCGACCGGCTGGCGCGCCGGCAGGTTGCCTAGGCCGTCGTCGCCGTGGATATGGCCCGGCGGCGCCTCGCCCGGCTTGACCCAGGGCGTAGCTACGCCTTCGGTCACCGGAATGCGCCGGCCGGCGATTTCAGTCAGGTAGAGCGCATTGAGGGCGGCCTGTTTCACCGTGACATTGCCGAAGGTGGTGGTGATGCCCAGCACGTCGATGGCCGGGTGCGCCAGCGCGTAATAAAGCGCCATGGCGTCGTCCACGCCGGGGTCGGTGTCGTAGATCACGGGGGTCGGGCCAGGTGTGCTCATGTCAGCCAGGTTTTTCATGGAGAAGGAACCACGCCACGGCGGCGGTCGGTTGAGGTTGAGGTTGAGGAGCCGGGCAGCGCCAGCGCGATGCCACGCAGAGCGGGCCAATGGCCTTGGGCGCCGCCGGCCGCTCCATGCAGCCGGCCAGGATAATAACCGCGAAGGCCAGAGGGCGGCCTCTGGAGCGCGCGCCGCCCATCCGGCCTGCGGAGCCTGGAATGGGGCCTGGCCGAATCCACGCAACTTGGTGGGACGTGCCAGCCCAGGCCCAAGCGCCGGTCGGCGCAGTGCCGTTGTAGCAGGCCAATGGCCCTTGCGGCATGCTTTCATTGGCTTTAGTTGATAATCATTCTCAACACCACACAGCAGAAAATCCTATGTCCGAAACCCCTTTTCCCGATGCCTCCCCTGCCCCGCTCCCCGCCACCGCCGCGCCGGAAACCGCGCCCCGCAAGCGCCGTCCGCCGCGCCGGGTGCAGGTCAGCCAGGTGCAGGTCCTGAGCCCTGCCATGCGCCGCATCACCTTGAAGGGCGAGGAACTCCAGGGGTTCGAGCCTGTCGATCCGGCCAGCTACCTCAAGCTGATCTTTCCCGAACCGGGCCAGGCCGAACCCAGCCGCCCCCTGCCCGACGGCCCGCGCCCGACGGCGATGCGCACCTACACGCCGCTGGCGGTGCGGCCCGAGGCTTGGGAAGTCGATGTCGATTTCGTGCTGCACGGCGAAGGCCCGGCCTCGACCTGGGCGGCGCAGGCAGAGGTCGGCCAGGTGCTGTACCTGATGGGGCCCGGCCCCGGCTACAAGCTGCCGCTGCCCGCGCCCGAGCACCTGCTGATCGGCGACGACAGCGCGCTGCCGGCCTTCGAGACCATCCTGGCCGCGCTGTCGTCCACCGCGCGGGTCCGCGTGCTGATGGAGGTGATGGCTGCCGAGGAAGAACGCCCGCTGCACAGCGCCGCGCAGCTTGAAGTGCAGTGGCTGGTGCGCGGGCGCGACCACACCCAAGCGGGCCAAGCGCTGCACGCCGTGCTAAGCCAGCCCGGTTTTGCTGTCGGCGAGGCAGCTGTCTATCTGGCCTGCGAGGCCGCCGCCATGCGCCGCCTGCGCCAGCTGCTGACGGCCGACAAAGGCGTGGCCCGCAGCCAGATCGTCGGCCGGGGCTACTGGAAGCTGGGCACCATGAACCACCCGGACCACGACTACGGCGACGACGCCTGATTGCGCTCCTGAATCAATCCGATATGTCGTTGCTTCGCCTTGTCGTGCCAAAGCACTGCCTGCGACTTTGCGCCTAATCTCGAATTGATTCAGGAACGCAATGAACACACGCTTCCCGCTGGCCGGCGCGGCCATGCCTGCCGCTTGGGCACAATAGCCGCCATGAATTCACCCCTTTTTGAAGTCGTTGACCTGACCAAGCGCTACGCCGGCAACGCCGTCGTCAGCCAGCTGTCTTTTTCGATAGCGCCCGGCGAATGCCTGGGCGTGATCGGCCCCAACGGCGCCGGCAAGACCACCACCATCCGCATGTGCCTGGGGCTGACCAGCCCCGACAGCGGGCGCATCACCTATTTCCCCAAAGGCCCGGCCACGGACAGGGCGGCCAGCCTGAACATGCCGCAGGATGCGCTGGCCATCAAGGAGCAGCTCGGCATCGTCAGCCAGTTCGACAGCCTGGACCCGGATTTTTCCTGCGCCGAGAACCTGCTGGTGTTCGGCCGCTATTTCGGCCTGAAGGATGCGGTCATCAAGGAGCGCATCCCGAAGCTGCTCGAATTCGCCGCGCTCACCCACAAGGCCGACGCCAAGCTCAGCGAGCTGTCGGGCGGCATGAAGCGGCGCCTGAGCCTGGCGCGGGCGCTGGTCAACGACCCGCAGCTGCTGCTGCTCGACGAGCCGACCACCGGACTGGACCCGCAGGCCCGGCATTTGATGTGGGAGCGGCTGCAGCGGCTGGTGCAGCAGGGCAAGTCGATCCTGCTCACCACCCACTTCATGGACGAGGCCGAGCGCCTGTGCAACCGCCTCCTGGTGCTCGACCACGGCAAGAAAATGACCGAAGGCCGGCCGCGCGACCTGATCGCGCAGAACCTGGAGCCCGACGTGATCGAGGTCTATGGCGCCGGCGCGCTGGCGCTGGTCGAATCGCCCTTGAAGGCGCTGGCCGCCCGCACCGAGGTCAGCGGCGAGACCGTGTTCTTCTACACCAGCGACGCGAAGGCCCTGCTGGCCGCGCTGGCCGACTACCCCGAGCTGCGCACCCTGCACCGCCCGGCCAACCTGGAAGACCTGTTCCTCAAGCTCACCGGCCGCCAGATCAGGGAGTCCGCATGAGCACTGACCGCACCCATCAAGCCGTGAATCAAGCCCCAAGCCAAGCCGCGACCGAGCGCCCCATGCCGCCGCCCGCCCTGTTCCGCGCGCCGCAGCTGAGCTGGCGCTGGTGGCCGGTGTTCCGGCGCAACCTGCTGGTCTGGCGCAAGCTGGCGGTGCCCAGCCTGGTCGGCAACATCGCCGAGCCGCTGATCACGCTGGTGGCCTTCGGCTACGGGCTGGGCGCGCTGGTCGGGCAGGTCCAGCTGGGCGGCAGCGCCGTGCCCTACATCCTGTTCCTGGCCAGCGGCTCGATCTGCATGAGCGCGATGAATGCGGCGTCCTTCGAGGCGCTGTACTCGGCGTTTTCGCGCATGAACGTGCAGCGCACCTGGGACGGCATCATGAACGCGCCGGTGCGGCTGGACGACGTGGTGTTCGCCGAGATGCTCTGGGCCGCCTTCAAGTCGCTGTTCACCAGCGCGGTGATCCTGGCGGTGATGCTGGCCCTGGGCATCAGCCACAGCCCGATGCTGCTGCTGGCGCTGCCGCTGCTCGGGCTGGTGGGCATCGTGTTTGCCAGCATCGCGCTGATCTTCAATGCGCTGGCCAAGGGCTACGATTTCTTCACCTATTACTTCTCGCTGTTCCTGACGCCAACGATGTTCCTGAGCGGCGTGTTCTTCCCGCGCGACCAGCTGCCCGGCATGGTGCGCGACATCTCCGGCTGGCTGCCGCTGACCGCCGCCGTCGAGCTGATCCGCCCGCTGTTCCTGGGCCAGTGGCCGGCGGATGGCCTGCGCCACCTGGCGGTGCTGGTGGCCTATGGCGTGGTGGCGTTCTGGATCGCGCTGGGGCTGACGCGCAGGCGGTTTCGGAACTAGAACGAAATCCTTCAGGCTTGCAGCACCAGCAACACTTGCAGCCTGATTGCTACTGAATCCATAGCTG
>JAQGNK010000247.1 GCA_028291905.1 Polaromonas sp. | reverse complement strand
CATCAACGACTACGGCGACCAGCACCGGGTGGTGCGCCGGGTGACGCTGGCCGGCGATGTGCCGGTCGGCATCGACGGCCGCCGCTCGCGCGCCCATGGCCCGACGCAGGTGCGCGAGGAAGCGGCGAACGCGGCCAGCGTGCGGGTGGCGGTGGCGGCCTGAATCCCTTTGCCAGCCGGCCGCAGGCCGCATGCCGGCTCAAGGCGGCTGGCGCACGCACGGCGCCGCCCGCCTGAAGCTGGCTGGAATCGAGCCGGTTCTCGGTTGGTACTTCTTGTATTGCGGCAGAGGGCGCGCCGGCCCGCTGGGGCGGGATCGGACTGCCGCGCTGCTGCAAGGCAACTACTCCCGGATCAATCAACTTTCCTTTTCATCAAAGAAAAACCACTCATGAGCACCGTACTTTCAGAACCGGTTCTGGACCAGCTGTTCCGCTCGGCCCGTACCGTGCATGCCTTCAGGCCCGAGCCGATTGACGACGACACCCTGCATGCTTTGTATGACCTGCTCAAGTGGGGGCCGACGGCCTTCAACGCGCAGCCGGCGCGCTACGTGTTCGTGCGCAGTCTTGAAGCCAAGCAGCGGCTCAGGCCGGCGCTCTCGGGCGGCAACGTGGCGCAGACCCTGGCGGCGGCCGTGACGGTGATCGTGGCGCACGACAGCCGGTTTTACGAACACCTGCCAGCGCAGTTTCCGGCCTATGACGCCAAGCCGATCTTCGAGGGCAATGCCCAGGTGGCCGAAGCCACGGCGTTTCGCAACAGCAGCCTGCAGGGGGCCTACCTGATCCTGGCGGCGCGGGCGCTGGGCTTGGACTCGGGGGCGCAGTCGGGTTTTGATGCGGCGGCGGTGAACCGGGAGTTTTTCCCCGACGGGCGTTTTCAAGCCAATTTTTTGGTGAACCTGGGCGTGGCCGACGCGGCTGGCGTTTTTCCGCGCGGCCCGAGGCTGGCTTTTTCCGAGGTGGCGCAGATTGTGTGAATTGGCTTTTTTGACTGGATCGGGCAGCAGTTTTGTATGAAAAGTACCCCTGGCCCAGACACCGCCTGCGCAACCAGCTATTGATTTCGTAGTGCCTTGATGGATTGGTCGCCGGGCGCCAGAGGTGCTTATCTTTGGCTGTTGGGCTGTTTGGACTTCATTCCCCGCAGTCCCGTTCTGCCTGGGCCTGGGATGACCCGGAAAAACGGGATCAGGGCGGCGCGCTGTTTGAGCGCAGCGAGTTTGCGCCGACCCCCGTTTTTTCGGGTCATCGCAGGTCGCCCGCAGCGCAGCGAAGGGACCCAGGCAGCCGGGTCGCCTTTTCTTTGGTGACTTTCTTTTGGCGAAGCAAAAGACAAGTTACTTGCCGCCGGGCAACCCCCGGCCAGCAGGCCAAAGCAAAAAACAAAACCATGAATTGACCACCAGGCCAGGCCAGTCAAAGCAACGAGGGCATCAATCCAAGAGCATCTCGCCAGCAAGGCAAGGCAAGGCAAGGCAAGGCAAGGCAAGGCAAGGCAAGGCAAGGCAAGGCAAGGCAAGGCAAGGCAAGGCAAGGCACGGCACGGCACGGCAAGCGCCATGAAGTCCAGCATCGACAAGCTGAACAGGGCGTTCACCGACACCAGCAATCCGTGCATCCGTTCATACTGCCAAGATGCCGCCCAGCGCCAGAACTGCACCGCAGTCAAGGCGCCATGCACCCATGGCTAAAAACGGAATGCAAACCATGAAAACCCCTCACCCCGCAGCAGTTGTGGCCCGCGCTCGGATTGCTACGTATTCAATAGCTGTCTGCGCAATGCTGATAAGCGCCACAGCCACTTTTGCTCAAAATCCACCGTTACCTGAAGCCCCGCATGATGCGCCGCCAGCCACCAGCCCCAAGGCCGGCGCCTCGGCCCTGCACCTCTTCTCGTCGGCCAGCGGCACGCAGGCGCCCGCGCCCTGGCGGGTGGTCGGCCTGCCCAAAAGCAGCAAGCCGCTGACGCACTTCGACATCACTGCGCTGGAGGGAAAGCAGGTGCTGCGGGTGCAGACCGACCATTCCTATGCCAACCTGGTGCATGACCTGCCCGACCTGGCGCTGGCCCCCGGCACCAAATTGCGCTGGCGCTGGCGGCTGGACCAGCCGCTGCGCCAGGCCGACCTGAAGCACCGCCAGGGCGACGACAGCCCGCTCAAGATCTGCGCGCTGTTTGACTTGTCCCTTGACCACCTGGGCGTCATCGAGCGCAACCTGCTGCGCGCCGGACGCTCGATGAGCGGCGAAGATCTGCCCGCCGCCACGCTGTGCTACGTCTGGGACGCCACGCTGCCGGCCGGCACGCTGCTGCACAACGCCTTCACCCACCGCATGCGGATGATCGTGCTCGACAGCGGCGAGCAGCGACTGGGCCAGTGGGTCAGCCACACGCAAGACCTGGCGGCCGACTTCCAGCGTGCCTTCGGCGAGGAAAGCGCCACGCTGCCGCCGCTGCACGGCGTGCTGGTCGGCGCCGATTCGGACAACACCGCAGGCCAGAGCCTGGGCTATGTCGGGGACATCACGCTGGCGCCATGAGCCGGATTCCAGCGCAAACCAGCAGTTCTTGCCTGGTTTTGCATTTCCTGGCGAAGCAAGCGCCAGCCCAGCAAAAAATTAAGCCAAATCAGCCGCTGGCGCAGGCATTGCCTGCGCTGCCAGCTATCAATTCATTCCAATCCGCATTGAAAACGATAACTGCGTTGCTTTGCCTTGCCGTGCCAGAGCCTGTTCTCCGGCTTCGCGCCTTGTTCTCGCTTCCAATGCGAATTGGAATCAGGAGTCGTGCGCGCCGGGCGCCACACTGCGGCTGACGCTCGGCGGCACGGCCTGGCCCAGCTGGCGCGCCCGGAACAGGCCGGCGCGCATCAGGAAAATCGTCGAGATCGGCACGGTGATCGCGATGAACACGGCAATCAACAGCGGAAACACAGCCACTTCATCGCGCTGGATGGAAAAGAAAACCACTGTGCCCAGCATCACGCACCAGCAGCCGCCGGTGGCGATGATGGCCGGCGCATGCACCCGCTCGAAGAACGTCGGCAGGCGCAGCAGGCCGACCGAGCCCAGCAGCGCCAGAGCAGCGCCGGCCAGCACCAGCACCGCCACCACCAGCTCGGCCCAGGCCGGCAGGTCCACTTCCGGCATCATTCGATCACCTCGCCGCGCAGCAAAAACTTGGCCATCGCCGTGGTGCCGACGCAGCCCAGCAGGGCCACCAGCAGCGCCGCCTCGAAATACTGGTTGTCCCCGTAGATCAGCCCCAGCACCAGCATGACAAGCATGCCGTTGAGGTACAGGCAGTCCAGCGCCAGCACCCGGTCCTGCGCCGCCGGCCCCTTGATGAGCCGGGCCAGCGTGCAGGCCATGGCCAGCGCCAGCATGAACAGCGCCAGCGGCAGCGCCCAGGCAAGAATCGGATTCATGGCTCGAAAATCTCCATCAGCGGTTGTTCGTAGCGGGCCTTGACCAGCGCGGCCATGGCATGGGCGTCGTCCACTTCCAGCGCATGCAGCAGCAGCACCGTCCGGTCGCGCGACAGCTCGGCCCAGGCGGTGCCGGGGGTGAGGCAGACGATCATCGCCAGCACCACCAACCCGTTGGGGTCGCGCAAATCCAGCGGCACCTGCACGAAACCGGCCGGATGCCGACGGCCGCCGGGCCTGAGCAGCAGCCGCGCCAGCGCGAGGTTCGAGCGCAGCGAATCGGCCAGCACACGGACCACCAGACCAAGGACTAGGCCGGGCCGGCGCATCCGCACCGGCACTGGCCGCAGCCCGGCGGTGAACACCGGAATCGCCAGCGCCAGCACCAGCGCCAGCAGCAGGTGGCCAATGTCCAGCGTGCGGTTGAGCAGCAGCCACAGCGCAAACAGCGCCAGCGACAGCAGCGGCGCGGGCAGCAGCCGCTTCATGGCGCTGCTCCGGCCTTTGCGGCTTCTGTGGCGCCTGCGGCGGGCTGGCCGGCGCGGGGGTCACGCGCCTCGGGGCCGGGGGTGGGCCGGGCCGACATCACGGCCTCCATGTACAGGCTCGGGGCATGCAGCGCATCGGCCGTGGCCTGCATGTAGCGCATCACCGGGCCGGCCTGCAGCGTCAGCAGCACGCAGGCGCCCAGCAGGCCGGCGATGGGCAGGCCTTCGAGCAGGCGCAGCTGGAGCGGGGCGCGGTCGTAGGTCGCCCAGAAGTGCAGGATGCCGGCCCGCGTGAGGGCAATCAGGGCCAGCAGGCCGCTGGCGATCAGCAGCGCGGCCAGCAGCCAGCCGGCCACGCCCGGCGCCTGGTCAGCAGGCACGCCCAGCCCCAGCGGATTGAGCAGGGCCGTCAGCATGGCGAACTTGCCGATGAAGCCGGGCAGCGGCGGCAGGCCGGCAATCACCAGCGTGCAGGCGATGAAGGCCAGGCCCAGCAGCGCCACGGCGGCGGGTATCACCCGGCCGGTCAAGGCCTCCTCGTCATCGTCCAGGTTCAGGCCTTCGGCCGGCACCAGCTCGGCGGTCAGGAAGGGCGCATCGTCGTCGTCATGCGGCGCCAGGCTGGCGCCGTCGTTGCGCCAGCGGTCCATCAGGTCGGCCAGCAGGAACAGGGCGCTGATGGCCAGCGTCGAGCCGGGCAGGTAGTACAGCAGGCCGGCCGTCAGCAGGTGCTGGCCGAAGCCGGCCGCCGCCAGCAGCGTGCCCGAGGACAGGACGGCGGCGTAGCCTGCCAGGTAGCCCAGCCGCTGCGAACCCAGCATGCCGATGGCGCCGAAGGCCATCGTCACCATGCCGCCGCCCACCAGCCACAGGCCGCCGAACCGCGCCGAGGCGCCGGCGTCGGCGTCGAACAGCAGCAGCCACAGCCGCAGCAGTGCGTAGATCCCGACCTTGGTCATGATGGCGAACAGCGCCCCGACCGGCGCGGTGGCCGCGCTGTAGGCCGGCACCAGCCAGAAATTGAGCGGCCAGATAGCCGCCTTGATCAGGAAGGCGGTCGCCAGGATGCCGGCCGCCGCATGCAGCAGGCCCCGGTCGGTGTCGGCCACCCGCGGAATCGCCAGCGCCAGGTCGGCCATGTTGAGCGTGCCGGTGATGCCGTAGAGCATCGAGGCGCCGATGAGGAACAGCGACGACGCTGCCAGGTTGATGGCGATGAAATGCAGCCCGGCCCGCACCCGCGCCCGGCCCGAGCCGTGCAGCAGCAGGCCGTAGGACGCGGCCAGCATGATCTCGAAGAACACGAACAGGTTGAACAGGTCGGCCGTCAGGAAGGCGCCGGCCAGGCCCATCAGCTGCAGCTGGAACAGCGGGTGGAAGTGAACCCCGGCCCGGTGCCAGCGGGCGGCGGAAAACAGCGCCGACGCCAGCGCGATGGTGCTGGTGAGCACCAGCATCATGGCCGATAGCCGGTCCAGCGCCAGCACGATGCCGTAGGGCGCCGGCCAGTTGCCGGCCAGGTACACATCCATGGCCGACGACGCAGCCTGCTGGTTGGACCAGGCCAGCAGCGCCAGCGACACGCCCAGGCCGAGCAGGGTAGAGGCCAGGTTCAGGATGAGCTTGGCGCGCTGCCGGTCCTCGCCCATCAGCAGCATCAGCGCGGCGGTCAGCAGGGGCAGCAGGATGGGCGCGAGCATCAGGTGCGGCATCACCGCCGCCGTGACGGCGTTCAGGGCCTGCGCCGCGCTGCCGGCCATCGGGCCCATCAGGGCATTTCCTGCGCATCGTCGGCGGGGCTGCCGTCCACATGGTCGGTGCCGGTCATGCCGCGCGAGGCCAGCAGCACCACCAGGAACAGCGCCGTCATGGCAAAGCCGATAACGATGGCCGTCAGCGTCAGCGCCTGCGGCATCGGGTCGGCATAGTGCTGCAGGTCCTGCGGCACGCCGGGGTCTAACACCGGCGCCATGCCCAGCGACAGCCCGAGCCGGCCCATGCTGAAGATGAACAGGTTGACCGCATACGACAGCAGCGCCAGCCCCATGATGACCTGGAAGGTGCGCGGACGCAGCAGCAGCCACACGCCCGAGCCGGTCAGCACGCCGATGGCCATGGCCAGGACGATTTCCATCAGTTGCCTTTCAGGGGAGTGGTAGCGGCGGCGGGAGCAGCCTCCAGGGCTTCCTCGGCCATCCGGGCATGGTAGCGATGGCCGCGCACCGACTGGTGGGCTATCGAGGTCAGGATCATCATGGTGGAGCCGACCACCAGCGAGAACACGCCGATGTCGAAAAATATCGCACTCGCCAGATGCAGCTCGCCCAGCAGCGGCAGCACCAGGTGCGCGGTGTGGCTGGTCAGGAACGGATAGCCCCAGGCGAGCGAGGCCAGGCCGGTCGCCAGCACGATCAGCCAGCCCATGGCCATCCAGCGCCGGGTGCGCAGCGGCAGGTGGGCCTCGACCCATTCGGTGCCCGAGATGATGTACTGCAGCAGCAGCGCCACCGACAGCACCAACCCGGCCACGAAGCCGCCGCCCGGCGCATTGTGGCCGCGCATGAAGAAGAAAATCGACACCATCAGCGCAAACGGCAGCAGTAGCCGGGCCAGCACCGCCGGCACCATCAGGTAGCCGACAGCCGTGTCGGCGGCCTGGCGCGGGTTGAGCAGGTCGGTCGCCAGGTCGGCCGTCATGGCGCGCTGCTGCTCGGGCAGGTCCATGGCCTCGGGCGCCGGCCGAAAGCGCCGCAGCAGGGCATAGACCGTGAGCGCCACAATGCCCAGCACCACGATCTCGCCGAAGGTGTCAAAGCCCCGGAAGTCCACCAGCATGACGTTGACGACATTGCTGCCGCCGCCCTCGCTCAGGGCGCGCTGCAGGAAGAAGGTCGAGGTGCTTTCGGGAAACGGCCGGCTCATCATGGCCCACGACAGCAGTGCCATGCCGGTGCCCGCGCCGACCGAGAGCAGCAAGTCGCGCAGCCGGCGCAGCTTCGCGCCGCGCCGGCCAGCCTGGCCGGCCAGGCGCAGGCTTTCATTTCGCTTGGGCAGCCAGCGCAGGCCCAGCAGGATCAGCACCGTGGTCACGGCCTCGACCACCAGCTGGGTCAGCGCCAGGTCGGGCGCGGAAAACCACAAAAAAGTGATGCAGACGCACAAGCCGGTGCCCCCCATCAGCGCGAGCGCGGCCATGCGGTGGTATTTGGCCTGCCAGGCGGCGGCCACCGCGCAGCCCGCGCCCACCACCCAGAGCACCGCGAACGACGGCGACAGCGGCAGGGAAGCCCGGTCGCCGACGTACAGGCCGCGCGTCAGCAGCGGCAGGGTGCCGGCCAGCATGGCGGCGCCGGCCAGCCAGAGCATCTGCCACTGCAGGCGCCGGGTGCCCAGCAGCCGGCGGCCCTTGCGGCCGACCAGGGTCAGCAGCGCCAGCGCGCCGTCGAACAGCCGCCGGCCGTCGATGCGGTGCATCAGCGGCGGCGCATCCACCCGGCCGAGCAAGCGCTGGCGGCGCAGCAGCAGGTACAGCACCGCGCCGCCGCCCAGGGCCACGATGCTCATGACAAAAGGCGTGTTCAGGCCGTGCCAGACCGCCAGGCTGTAGTCGGGCAGCTGGCCGCCGACCACAGGCAGGGCCGCCGCCGCCAGGAAGCGCCCGACCGACCAGTCTGGAAAGATGCCCACGACCAGGCAGGCCATCACCAGCAGCTCGACCGGCACCCGCATCCAGTGCGGCGGCTCATGCGGCTGCTGCGGCAGGTCGGTGGCCGGCGGGCCGAAGAACACATCCACGGTAAAGCGCAGCGAATAGGCCACGCTGAACATGCCCGCGATGGTTGCGGCCACCGGCAGGAGGCTGGACACCAGCGGCGTGGCCTGAATGAATACCGTTTCGGCAATGAACATTTCCTTGGACAAAAAGCCGTTGAGCAGCGGCACGCCGGCCATCGCCGCGCTGGCGACCATGGCCAGCGTGGCGGTCACCGGCATCATTTTGCGCAGGCCCGACAGCCGCCGGATGTCGCGGGTGCCGCTTTCATGGTCCAGGATGCCGGCAGCCATGAACAGCGAGGCCTTGAAGGTCGCATGGTTCATGATGTGGAACACCGCCGCGACCGCCGCCAGCGGGCTGTTCAGGCCCAGCAGCAGGGTGATGAGGCCCAGGTGCGAAATCGTCGAATAGGCCAGCAGCCCTTTCAGGTCGTTCTGGAACATCGCCGCATAGCCGCCGACCAGCAGCGTACAGAGACCGGTGCCGCCGACCAGCCAGAACCATGGCTCGGTGCCGCCGAGCACCGGCCACATCCGGGCCAGCAAAAAGACGCCGGCCTTGACCATGGTGGCCGAATGCAGGTAGGCCGACACGGGCGTCGGCGCGGCCATGGCATGGGGCAGCCAGAAGTGAAACGGGAACTGCGCGCTCTTGGTCAGCGCGCCCAACGCGATCAGCGCCAGCGTCGCCAGGTACCACGGGTGCGAGCGCACCAGGTCGCCGGGCGCCAGCACCTCTTCCAGGT
>JAQGNK010000241.1 GCA_028291905.1 Polaromonas sp. | reverse complement strand
AATACGGCCCGCGCGCCATCGGCGTCATCCTGACCGGCATGCTGGACGACGGCAGCGCCGGGCTGCGGGCCATCAAGGAATGCGGCGGGCTGGCGGTGGTGCAGGACCCGGACGATGCCCACGCGCCGAGCATGCCCAGGAGCGCGCTGGCCAGCGTCGCGGCCGACCATGTGGTGCCGCTGCTGTCCATGGGGCCGCTGCTGCATGACCTGGCCCGGCGTTGGCCGGCACCGGCCATCGAGCCGAATGCACCGGGCCGGCTAGTGCAGGAGCACCTCATCAGCACAGGAGAAAAAACGATGGAAACCCTGCAGGCCATCGGCAGTCCGTCGGTCTTTACCTGCCCCGACTGCGGCGGCGTGCTGTTCGAGCTGAACGACAAGCACCCGCTGCGCTTTCGCTGCCATACCGGCCATGCCTTCAGCCTGCGCAGCCTGGCCTACACCCAGGAGGAAATGACCGACGCGGCACTCTGGACCAGCCTGCGCAGCCTGCAGGAAAAAGAGGCCATCCTGCGGCGGCTGGCGCAGGCTGGACAGGCGGCAGCGCCCGAGCAGTGCGCCGCGATGCTGCGCGAGGCCGACGAGCTGGCCCAGGTCAGCGCCATGCTGCGCAAGCTCACCGAGAAAACGCCCAGCCCCGGCGGCTTTGACGTGCCGCCCTGAAAGCTGCGCGCGGCCCCGCAAAGCGCCTGCGCCCACAGCCTTCAGGCGCCGGGCGCCGCCGTCCTACGCCAGCTTGCGAGCCGGCTGATAGGCGCGGCAAGCAATCCCGATAGGCTTGTCCGACACCGGCGCCCTGTCGGTTCAACACAAGGATTTCCGATGACCACCGTTTCAGAAGTGATGACCCGCGGCGTTCGCAGCATGAGCCCCACCGATACCGTGGTGCTGGCCGCGCAAGCCATGGACGAGCTCAATGTCGGCGTGATTCCGGTCTGCGAGGGCGATAAGCTGATTGGCGTCGTGACCGACCGCGACATCGTGGTGCGCGGCGTGGCCCAGTCGCTGGACGCCGCCACCACCCAGCTCAGCGAGGTGATGAGCACCCATGTGCGCACCGCCCGCGAGGACGAGGAGGTGGACCGAGTGCTCGACGCGATGGCTGAAAACCAGATCCGCCGCATGCCGGTGGTGGACGCGCAAGGCCTGCTGATCGGCATCCTGTCCATCGGTGACATCGCCTCCAAGGACCCTGGCAACGATGTCGATGTCGCCGCGTCGCTTGGGGAAATCTCCTCGCCGGCAGAGCCAGACCGCGCCTGACAGCGCCAGCTGCGGCACGGCAATCGACCGGCGGCGCAGCTGAATGCTCTTTAATTAATAGCTAGATGCGCAGTGTTTATCTGCGCTGCCGCTGTTTTTTGTCATTTTCCAGCAGGGCGGCTTGCCCTTCACCGGCGCTGCCCTGCCGGCATCGACTCAAGCCCAGACCCAGGCGCACGCATCGTCTAAAGTAGCGCCATGCAAGGCCTTCACCTCACCGCCGATCTCTACAACTGCCGCTGCGCGCCCGCCTGGATGACCGACGCCGACCAGCTGGGCGCCTGGTGCGTGGCTGCCGTGCAGGCGGTCGGGCTGCAGGCGGTCGGCCAGCTGTTCCACACTTTTCCGGGGACGCCGCAGGGGCCGGGCGGCATCACCGCCACCGTGCTGCTGGCCGAGTCGCATGTCTGCGTGCACACCTGGCCCGAGAAAAAGGCCGTGACGCTCGATGTCTACGTCTGCAATTTCGGCGGCGACCATTCGGCCAGGGCGCGCCAGCTGATGGCCGCGCTGGTGAAGCGCTTTGCGCCCGAATGGACCGAGCAGCGTTCGCTCGACCGGGGCGATGCGGGCTGAAGCCAGCGAGCCGCGCCAGGCATTTTTTAAACGATTCAGGCCGTTGGCGCAGGCGCTGCCTGCGCAGGCTGCTATCAATTTATTTTTCTGACGGTCAGGCCGGCGACGGCGCCTTGTCGAACGCGGCCGCGAAGACGGCGCCGGGCCGGGCGGCGCAGCGGTCCACCCAGGCATCGATCGCCGGCTCGCCCGGCTTGCCGAACCAGGCATAGGGCGAGTGCAGCAACAGGTCGGCGGCAGTGAACCGGTCGCCCAGCAGGAACGGCCGGTCTGCCAGCGCCGCCGCCAGCCGCGCCTTGACTTCGGCGCTGCCGCGAAACGTGGCCTCGACAAAAGGATGCTGGAGGCCGGCGGCCTCCAGCGTCATGACCGGCTCCATGACCCCCGAGTACCAGGCAAACCAGCTGAGATACGCGCCGCGCTGCGCGTGGCCGGGCGCAATGTTCATCCCGGCGTTCGGGAACAAGTCCGCCAGGTGGACCATGATGGCGCTCGATTCCCACACCGCCACGCCGTCCTGCACCAGCAGCGGCACCTTGCCTTCGGGATGGGGGTTGCGCGGGTCATGACCGCCGGTGCCGTCGCTGCGCAAAATAGTCACTGTTTCGATCTGCACTTCATCGAGCGCATCGAGTTCCTTGAGCAGGGCCACCACGCGGGTCGAGCGGCTGTTGGGCGAATGAAAGAGTGTCAGCATGAAGCCTCCTGGGGTGAAGTGAAGAAGTAATGAATGAAAGGGCGAATTGGCGAAATCGCTGGCGCTACTCTAGCCAGCCCACCTGCCAATTCATGTCAGTTATTCCATTTCTATTCTCATTTCCATTTCAATCCGATACGTCGTTGCTTCGCTTTGCCGTGCCACAGCACTAGCTGCAGCTTCGCGCCTAATCTCGCATTGAAATAAATAGAAACGGAATTGCCCCATGGCCCGCCCTGATCGACTTTTTCGCCTGCTCCAGGCGCTGCGCATGCTGCCCGCGCCTGTCACGGCCGCCCGGCTGGCCGATGAAACCGGCGTGTCGGTGCGCTCCCTCTACCGCGACATTGCCAGCCTGCGCGCGGCGGGCGCCGACATCGGCGGGGAGCGCGGCTACGGCTATTGCCTGATCGAGGACGGCACGCTGCCGCCGCAAATGTTCAACCGGATCGAGATCGAGGCACTGGTGCTGGGCCTGGCCGAGGTGCGGCAGATGGGCGATCCGGCGCTGGCCGAGGCCGCTGCCGCCGTGCTGGGCAAGGTGGCGGCGACCTTGCCCTCCATGAGCCAGCAGCACCTGCTGCACGCCGTCTCCAGGGTCCACAGCTTCGAGGCGCGCTATCCGGCGCTGCCCGACATGCGGATCATCCGCGAAGGGTGCTGGCGGGAAGAGGCTCTGATGATCCACTACGCCGACAAGGCGGGCGAAGTCACCGACAGGACCATCTGGCCGCTCGCCATCGTCTATCTCGACCAGATGCTGGTGGTGCTGGCCTGGTGCTGCCTGCGCCAGGGTTTCCGCATGTTCCGGCCCGAACGCATCATGAAGCTGGAGGCCACGGGAGCAAGTTTTCGGCCCCGGCGGGTGGCCTTGCTGCGGGCGTATCTTGCTGAATTGAAAATGCCCGGGTGCCCGCCCTCGAACTGATCCCGCGCTGGTTTGCTGCGCGTCTCACGCCACCCGCCTGGCAGATGAGCCGGCCGCATACACAGCGCGCCCCTAGAATCGCGCATGAAAAATTTTGTCCGATTCTTCTTCAAAACCCTTCGCGTCGTCCTCGGCCCGGTGATGCTGCTCAAGGAAAACCTCACCCGGCCCCAGGGCATGGCCCGTGCGCCGGCCGCGCAGGAAAAAGTGGACCGGCAGTGCCAGTCGCTCACGCTCTACCAGTACAAGACCTGCCCGTTCTGCATCAAGGTGCGCCAGGAAATCAGCCGCCTGTCGCTGAAGATCCAGCGCATCGACGCGCAGCCTGAAGGCGCCGACCGGCAGGCGCTGCTGGCCGGCGGCGGCCAGGCCAAGGTGCCGTGCCTGCGGATCACCGACAGCGCCGGCGCCAGCCAGTGGCTCTACGATTCGGAAAAGATCAAGGCCTACCTGCAGGGGCGCTTCGCGGCGGCCTGAGCCAGGCCTGCACGCCGCCGCGCCCGGGCGTCAGGCGGTGCTGGCCCGCAGCGCCAGCATCTTCTTGAGCTCGCCGCTGCCGATCAGCGCCTGCAGGTCGTCGGCGCCGCCGACCAGCGTGCCCTTGACGAAGACCATCGGAAAGCTCGGCCAGCCGGTCCACAGCTTGAGCGCATTGCGCTTGTGCCAGGTGTTGAAATAATTGCCGTATTCCAGGTACTTGTAGGGCTGGCCGGCGGTGTCCAGCGCCTTGCGGGCCTTCTTGGGGAAAGGGTTCAGGCCCATCCCGACCACCACCACGTCGTTCTCCTTGACCGCCTTCATCACCTCCTGCACGATGGCCTGCTGGTGGGTGGCGATCTTGTTGCGGATGGCGGGATGAATCTGGGCTTCTTGAAGAATGGGGCGTGGCATCAGGCACTCCGGCTGGATGGTAAAAAGGCCAGTATCGCACCGCTGCCCAGCGGCAAAACAGGCAGCGGCCACGCCCGCGCAAAGCGCCGGCCAGCGGTTCAGGGCGCAGCAGGCTCCTTGCGGTGAAGCACGGCGCTTATCCTGATGGCATCGGCCCGGCCGCTCGCGCGCGACCAGGCGAACACGCCCATGCCGGCCACCGCCAGCAAGGCGCCGACCCAGCCGGTCGATGTCCAGCCCAGCCCGGCGCTGATGGCCGCGCCGCCCAGCCAGGCGCCGAGCGCATTGGCCGTGTTGAAAGCCGAATGGTTGAGCGCGGCAGCCAGCGTCTGCGCAGGGCCGGCCACATCCATCAGGCGGATCTGCAAGGCCGGCGCGATGGCAACGATGGTGCCGAGCAAGAACACGCTGATCGACGCCGTCACCACATGCTGCGCGGCCAGCGGGAACAGCAGCATCACCAGCATCGACCACACCAGCAGCCCGGCGATGGTGCGCGTCAAGGACTTGTCGGCCAGGCGCGAGCCCACCAGGTTGCCTGCCACCATGCCCAGGCCGAACAGCGCCAGCACGAAGGGCACGCCCGCCAGCGGCAGGCCCGCCACTTCGATCAGCGTGGGCTTGATGTAGCTGAACACCGCGAACATGCCGCCGAAGCCGATGGCGCCGATGCCCAGCGTGAACCAGACCTGCTTGCGCCTGAGCGCGCCGAGTTCGCGCCATGGGCTGGCGCCCGCCGCCGGTGCGATGTCGGGAATGTCCCGGTGCAGCAGCACCACGGCCAGCAGCGCGATGACGCCGACGAACACGAACGCGGCGCGCCAGCCGTACGCCTGGCCCAGCCAGGCCGCTATCGGCACGCCAACCAGCGTGGCGCCGGTCAGCCCCAGCATCACCAGGCCGACCGCCCGCGCGCGCCGATCAGGCGGGGCCAGGGCAGCGGCCACCAGGGCAGCCACCCCGAAGTAGGTGCCGTGCGGCAGGCCGGTAGCAAAGCGCAGCAGGTTGAGCGAGAAGTAGCCGGGGGCCAGCGCGCTGGCGAAATTGCCGGCGGCGAACATCGCCATCAGCGCGATCAGCAAGGCGCGGCGATGCCAGCTGGCCGCCAGCACGGCCAGCACCGGCGCGCCGATCACCACGCCCACCGCATAGGCGCTGATCACATGGCCGGCCTGCGGAATGCTCACGCCGATGTCGCTGGCAACCTCGGGCAGCAGGCCCATGATGACGAACTCGCCCGTGCCGATGGCGAAGCCGCCGACGCCGAGCGCAAACATGGCGCGGCCGAAGTGGACGGGCGCGGACGAGAGAGGAGAGGTTTTTGTCACCGGCGAATTTTAGGGTAAACCCTAGATTCACGCTGAAGCTGTGCGGGTGGACTGAGCGGCCAAGGGCCGGGTTCTCGGATGGGCGGATTCGGAGAAACTCCATCACTGTCGGGCTCTGGCAGGAGCAAGAAAATAAAGCCAGGGCAGCGAGGCCTTGCGCACTTGGAGATCAAACAGGGCTGTGGCGCAGGTAACGCTTGCGCAACCAGCTATGAATTAAATAGCAATCAGAAGACCGGGCCAGCGCTTGCAAGTCGGGCCAATGACGCGCTAGTGTCGCGTCACGCAGAAAGTGTCGTGGGATCGCGTCGCCATCGGCGTGCAACGCGGCGATGCGCGGCGAGGGCCAGCGAGACCCGGCAGTTTCCGCGTGATGCGACACTAGCCCTGCACCTGGCCGTACTTCGACAGCTGCGCCTCCAGCGTGTCCGGCTCGACCGGCTTGGTCAGGTGCGCGTCAAAGCCGGCCTCGGCGGTGCGGGCGCGGTCGCTCTCGCTGCCCCAGCCGGTCAGCGCCACCAGCCGCACATGCCTGAACTGCGCGGTGGCCCGCAAGGCGCGGCCCACGTCCACGCCGTTCATGTCAGGCAGGCCCAGGTCGAGCAGCACCACTTCGGGCACGAAGCTGGGCGCCATTTCCAGCGCCTGCGTGCCGCTGGCCGCGCCAGCCACCTGGAAACCCATCATGTCAAGCAGCTCCAGCAGCATCTCCAGCCCATCGGGGTTGTCCTCGACCACCAGCACCCGCAGCCCCTGGCCGCCTATTTCCTGCAGGCTGGCGGGGCCGGCGCTGGGTGCGCTGGGTTCGTGCGGCACCACGGGCAGCTCGACCGTGAAGGTGCTGCCCTGGTCCAGCCCGTCGCTGGACACGCTGACCGTGCCGTGGTGCAGCTCCACCAGCGTCCTGACCAGCGCCAGGCCGATGCCCAGGCCGCCTTGCGTGCGCTGGGCGGTGTGCGGAAGCTGGGTGAACATCTGGAACAGCCGGGGCTGCTCGGCCTTCGGAATGCCGGCGCCGCTGTCGATGACCCGCACGCTGGCCTTGTCGCCGGCGCGCAGCATGCTCACCCGGATATGGCCGCCGTCGGGCGTGTACTTGACGGCATTGGTCAGCAGGTTGCCGATGACCTGCACGATGCGCGCCGGGTCGGCCTGAAGCCACACCGCCTCCTCGCCCAGCGCCAGCTCGAGCCGGTGATGCGCTGCCTCGGCCGCCGGCCTGACGGCTTCCACCGCCTGCAGCACCAGCGTGTCGAGCCGGACCCGCTCCGGCCTGAGCGCGATCAGGCCCCGGTTGATGCGCGAGAGTTCGAGCAGATCGTCGATCAGCCGGGTCATCAGGCTGAGCTGGCGGTCGATCACATCGTGCGCCTTGTCCGCCAGCGCCCTGTCCCTGTCCTTGCGCATCATGGCCACGGCGTACTTCATGGGCGCCAGCGGGTTGCGCAGCTCGTGGGCCAGGGTGGCGATGAACTCGTCCTTGCGGCGGTCCTGCTCGCGCAGCATGGCGTTGTCGCGCACCCGCTCGATATGTGCCCAGCAGCGCTCCACCACGTCCTGAACCAGGTCGATCTCGTGCGGGCGCCAGTCGCGCGGCGCCCCCTGGTGGACCGCCATCATGGCGACCAGCCGGCCGTTCTTGACCAGTCCGGCGCAGATGATGGCCTTCACGCCGATGGCATTGAACATCCGTGCGCCGCCTTCGTCGCCCAGCTCGCGGTCCACATCGCGCACGATCAGCGTTTGGCCGCGCCGCAGGTTGCCTGTGGCCTGCGGGCCGAACAGCTCCAGCGCATACACGCCGGCGCTGCTGGCAACGCCCTGCAGGGCCCAGTCGTTGCGGATGGTGAAGCGGTTGCCGTCGGCCTCGACATCGGCATAGGCGCACCGCGTGGCGCCCAGGTGCTCGCCCAGCATGCGGGTGGTGACGGCCATCAGCTCGGTCGCATCGGTCAGGGTGCGGGTGGCCTGGCCGAGCTGGTCGAGGAACCGGAAGCGCTCCTCGCTGGCCTTCAGGGCCGATTCAGCCTGCCTGCCCGGCGTGTGGTCCAAGCAGATGCCGGCCCATTCCATCACCTGGCCGCCTTGGCGCACCGGCGCCGCCCGGGCGGTCATGTCGCGGTAGTGGCCGTCGCGGCGGCGCAGCCGGTAGTTCAGCTCCACCGGCGTGGCGGACGCGACCGCCTGCAGCCAGCGTTCGCGCACCGCCGGCCGGTCGTCGGGGTGAACCGCGTCGAGCCAGCCCTCCTGCAGGTACTCGGCCGGCGGCTGGCCGGTGAAGGCCTCCCAGGCGGGGTTGGGCTCGGTGACGGCGCCATCGGCGTCGGTGTGCCAGAGCACGCAGGAGGTCATGTCGGCCAGGATGCGCAGCCGCAGGGCACTCAATCGCAGATCGTCTTCGGGGAGCCGAGGTGTTTTTGTTTCCATTTAGGGATGATGCCGCGAAGGCGGCGAAGTGGCGCATCTTGCGAAAGAAAAAGGACGGGTTCGAGGAGAAGTTTGCAAGCCGAGCTATCTGCAGTCCTTGGTGGGACTGGCGCTTGCCTATGGATTCAATGCTACCAAAACAATAGCAAAATCAGCAAGCTACTCCGCCAGCCCGCTCAGGATAGGGCAGTCGGGCCGGCTGTCTCCGGCGCAGCAGTCGGCCAGCTGCGCCAGCGTTTGCCGCATCGCCTCCATCTCGGCGATGCGCTGGTCCAGGTCAGCCACATGGGCCTGGGCGATGCGCTTGACGTCGGCGCTGGCGCGCTGCTGGTTTTGCCACAGCTTGAGCAGCTCGGCGATTTCAAGCATGCTGAAGCCCAGCGTGCGGGCGCGGCGGATGAAGCGCAGGGTGTGGATTTGCTTGTCGCCATACTGCCGGTAGCCGGCGTCGGTGCGGTGCACAGCGGGCAGCAGCCCGAGCGACTCGTAGTGGCGGATCATCTTGGCCGACACGCCCGACTGGGCGGCGGCCTGGCCGATGTTGAGCGGGCCGGTGGCCGGAATAGTCGGGGTGGCCGGGAGGGTGGCGCGGGAAGCAGTGGTCATGGCGAGGAATTTCCTTTCCAGCGGCGCAGCAGCAGGGCGTTCACCACCACGCTGACGCTGCTCAGCGCCATCGCCGCGCCGGCAACGACCGGGCTGAGCAGGCCGAAGGCGGCCAGCGGAATGCCGACCAGGTTGTAGATAAACGCCCAGAACAGGTTCTGCCTGATCTTGGCGTAGGTTCGGCGCGAAATGTCGATGGCGTCGGCCACCAGCGCCGGGTTGCCGCGCATCAGCGTGATGCCGGCCGCCTGCATCGCCACATCGGTGCCGGTGGACATCGCAATCCCGACGTCGGCGGCGGCCAGCGCGGGCGCGTCGTTGATGCCGTCGCCGACCATCGCCACCCGCCCGCCGCCCTTGGCCGCCTGCGCCTTGAGCTG
>JAQGNK010000227.1 GCA_028291905.1 Polaromonas sp. | reverse complement strand
AAATCGACGATCACCACGTCGAACACGTCGCTGCTGTCCTCCAGCCAGCGAAAGGCGTCGGCGTTGACGATCTTCACTTTGGGCGACAGCAGCGCCTCGCTGTTGAGCCTTTTCAAGGCCGGCTGCTCGCTGAAGAGCTTGGTCATCGCCGGGTCCAGCTCGACCAGGGTGACGCTCTCCACGCTGGCGTATTTCAGCACTTCGCGCACCGCCATCCCATCGCCGCCGCCCAGCACCGCGACTTTTTTCGGCGCGCCGTGGGCGCTCATGACCGGATGGACCAGTGCCTCGTGGTAGCGGTATTCGTCGCGCTCGGAAAACTGCAGGTTGCCGTTCAAAAACAGCCGGTGCCCGCCGCGCCCGCTGGTCACCACAATGCGCTGGTAGGGCGTGGTGGTGGTGAAGATGATGCGGTCCTGGTAGAAATGGTCCTCGGCCAGCGTGGTGATGGCGCCGGCGCCCGCAAAGCCCGCCGCCAGCACTGCCAGCGTCAGCCCGCAGGCCAGCGCATGCGCCTTGAAATGCCGCAGCTCATGGCGAAACAGCCACAGCGCCCACACCCCGACGGCCGCATTCATCAGGCCGAACAGCAGGCCGGTGCGGATCAGGCCCAGCTGCGGCACCAGCACCAGCGGAAACGCCAGCGACACCGCAAGCGCCCCGAGGTAGTCGAAGGTCAGCACCTGCGACACCAGCTCCTTGAGCGCCACGTTGCGCCGCAAAATCCGCATGACCAGCGGAATCTCCAGCCCGACCAGCGTGCCCACCAGCAGCACCAGGCTGTAGAGCAGAAAGCGAAAAGCGCCCGGCGTGTAGGCATTCGCTATGAAAAGCGTCGCCGGCAGCAGTCCGCCGACCAGCGCCACCATCAGTTCGATGCGCAGAAAGTGGGCCGGCAGCTGGCGCTCGAAAAAGCGCGACAGCCAGGAACCAATGCCCATGGCGAACAGGTAGGTGCCGATGATGGTCGAGAACTGCAGCACCGAGTCGCCCAGCAGGTAGGACGCCAGCGCCCCCGCCGCCAGTTCATAGACCAGCCCGCAGGCGGCGACCACGAACACGCTGGCCAACAGCGCGACTTCGAGCGGCTGCGGCGAAGCAGGGCGGACAGTAGGGACGGTCATGAAAGGCAATGCGAAGTGAGCCGCTCACAGGCGGGGCAACGGGCGTAGCGAACGGGCCGCGGGCAAGGCGGGTGGAGCGAACGAGTTGGAATGGTCTTCAGGACCATGAGGATTCGGAGTACCGCACCAACGCGGCCCCCGGCCCGTTCGGTAGCCAAGCGCTAACCGTGGATGGCGGCGGCCACGATGATGGAGATGCCCAGGCTCATCGCAGCCACCACCATGCCCAGGGCCATGTTCTGCTTTTCAACCAGCTCCTGCCACAGGTTGTAGGGCGTGATCTTGTCGATGATGACAAAGCTCAGCCAGAAGATGACCACGCCGATCAGCGCGAACAGGATGGAGCCGAAAAAGGCCGCCGGTCTGAACCATTCAAGTTCCATGATGAAGTGCTCCAAATTAATTCAGATGAAAAAGGGTTGGCAAGCCGCCCATTGGGCCACTCATTTGTGGCCGCCGCTGCTGCCGGAAAAGCCGCCGAAGGAGCCGCCCGAGCTGCGCGCGCCGCTCGAAGTACCGCAGTTTTCATACCTCGGGTCGCAGCGCGAGCAGCGGCTGACGAGAAACAGCACCAGCAGGATCAAGAGGATGCCGATGACGATGGTGGTCATGCCCATGCCGGAGGCGCTGCTGACCGGGCTGGCATCGGTGCGCTTGAACAGGGCCTTGTCGCCTTCGAGCTTGAAGGCCTTGGCCACTACGTCGCCCGCGAGCTGGCTGCCGCTGGACCAGGTGATCTCGTTTTTCGACTGCTCCTGCGACAGCAGCGACTTGCCGCTGGCGAAGTCGCGGTTAGAGGTTTTTTGGCCCCGCTCGACTTTCCAGTAGAACTCGCCCGCCACATAGCTGGTTTCGGCCTGGTAGCTGCTGAGCAGCTGGTAGGTGGTGGACAAATAGGTGGCGCTGCTGGCGCCGGGCTTGTAGCCGGGCGCGCCGGTGACCGGCTTGACCAGGCTCCAGCCGTCGGTCGAATCGACCAGGAAGCTGAACCCGAGCTTGCGGTTGTAGAGCAAATACTCGTCCCAGCCGAAGCTCTCGTCCTCGTCGCCCGGCTCGTGCCCCATGCGGTGCTGGAAGCCCACCACCTGCCAGCTCGCGCCCTGCAGCTGGCCGATGCGGCCCAGCGCGATCAGCGGGCTGACCGGCTCGTCCTGCAGCGCCGAGGTGAGCGCGGCGCCCAGGCCCTGCGACAAATCGATCAGGCTGCGGCAGGCGCCGCAGGTGATGCTCTGGCTGGCGGCCAGCGTGACCGTGACCGGCGCGCCGCAATGCGGGCAGTTGAACTGCCGCCCGCCCTTGTCGTCCCGCACCGACTCGTCCTTCAGGCCGGTCAGCTGCAGCTCGTCGAGCCGGACCGAGCGGCCCTGCGACAGCGCCGGCTGGCCGCCCCGCAGGGTGGGGCCGTAGTCGATGCCGAGCACCTCGCCGTCGGCGCTGCGCAGCTCGACCATGGCAAAGGGCTGGCCGAGCGCCGGCAGGTGCGGCAGCTCGCCCTGCGCGGACAGCAGCGACACGGTTTCGCTGGAAGCGACGGCATAGGTCTTGCCGTTGATGGCGGTGCTGGCGCCGAGTCGGAACGCACTTGCCGGCGGGATGTCACGGCTGCTGGCCACGGGCAGCGTGAACACATAGGCGCCGTTGTCCTCGCTCAGGTAGGCGCTGGCGCCGCCGGCCAGCAGCGCATGCCATTCGGTCCAGGTGCCCTGCGGGTACTGGTACTGCAGCCGGCCCAGCACGGTGAAGCGCTGGCCTTCGAACGTGCCAGCCGCCTGCAGCTGCAGCGGACTGAAGTCGTTGAACAGCTCGGCCATCTTGCCGATGCGCGCCAGCGTCTCGCCGCTGCGCACCACCGTGCTCTGGCAGTAAGGGCAGACCGCGTGGGTGGACTGGGCGCTGAGAAACTCCAACGGCGCGCCGCAGCCGGGACAGGCGGCGCGGTAGGCGCGTTGCGGTGTGTCTTCGGCCATCAGGCGTTCGTTATGTCGAGAGAGAGACTGGTTTTCAAGCGTTTTTGGCCGCTAGCGCATATCCTGCATGCGCTGGCAGCTATCAAAAACAGAGCGAATGAGTTGCTCTGCTTCAGACCAGTTTCTTGAGCAGCTCGGCCTTCTTGGCGTCGAACTCTTCGGGCGTCAGGATGCCCTTGGCCTTGAGCTCGCCGAGCTTTTCCAGCGTGGCGATCACCTCGTCGGCGCTGATCGCGGCGGCGGCTGGCGCGGCGGGCGCCGCCGCAGGAGCGGGCTGCTGCAGGCCCTGCTGCAGGTTTTGCGCCAGCACCTGGCCCAGCGCCACGCCGGCGCCCAGGCCCATGGCGTCGCCGGCAATGCCGCTGCCGCCGCCCGCGCCGCCTTCGGCAAACTTCGGAATCGCCTGCGCCGTCTGGTACTGCATGAACTTGCCCATGTCGTTGCCGACCATGCCCATGCCGATCTTCTGGTCCAGGATTTTTTGCAGCTCCTCGGGCAGCGAGACGCTTTGCACCGTCATGCCGTCCAGCTTGAGGCCGATCTTCGCGAACTCGGGCGACAGCTGGGCCGTCAGCGCCTGCGCGAACATCAGCTGGTTGGCCGCCAGGTCCAGAAAGGCAATGCCGCTGGACGCAATCGCGTTCGAGATGTTCTGCAGCACCAGGCCGCGCAGCTGGCCGTCGATGTCCTGCGCCGTGTAGCGCTCGCGGGTGCCCGAGATTTCGGTGTGGAACAGCCTCGGGTCGGCAACCCGGAAGCTGTAGTTGCCGAAGGCCCGCAGCCGCACCGCGCCGAAGTCGTTGTCGCGGATGGTGATGGGCTGGGGCGTGCCCCATTTCTGGTCCACCTGCTGGCGGGTGCTGAAGAAATAGACATCGCTCTTGAATGGCGACTCGAACAGCTTGTCCCAGTTCTTCAGGTAGGTCAGCACCGGCACCGTCTGGGTCGTCAGCTTGTACATGCCGGGACCGAACACGTCGGCCACCTTGCCCTCGTTGACGAACACCGCCATCTGCGACTCGCGCACCGTGAGCGAGGCGCCGTACTGGATTTCCATGTCGGCCATCGGAAAGCGCCAGGCCAGCGTGCCTTCATCGTTTTCGGTCCACTGGATGATGTCTATGAACTGTTTGCGGATGAAGTCCATCAAAGCCATGGCGTGCTCGCTGCAAGTAAATGATGCATCGGATGATAACTGCCCCTGGCCGAGCTGCAACACTTTGCAACGTAGCGCTTTGATTGCTATTAAATTTATAGCTTGATGTGCAGTTTGAGCCTGCGGGGAAGACCTTTTTGATGCGTGATTCCGGGGGTGGTGCGTGTCTCTGGGGCGGCACGGCCGTTGTCATCGATTCTCTGCAAAAAAGTCAAAAGCGCACCACCCTGGCCTGCGGTTTTCCACATGCCGCCGCTGATTTGCGCGGCCTACAATCTCAAACCGTACAAAAAAAAGTTGACGGCCGCACTGACCGTTCTTGCTGGAGACTTTCTCAAATGCTCACACCATCCGCTGCGACGCCCCCCCTTGACGCCGACACAGAGCGCGACGAAAAGCGTGCCGAGCTGCGCCGCGCCGCCCTTGAATACCATGAGTTCCCCAAGCCCGGCAAGATCGCCATTGCCGCCACCAAGCAGCTGACCAACCAGCGCGACCTGGCGCTGGCCTATTCGCCCGGCGTGGCCGCGCCCTGCGAGGAAATCGTCAAGGACCCGAACGCCGCCTTCAAGTACACCAGCCGGGGCAACCTGGTCGCCGTCATCACCAACGGCACGGCGGTACTGGGCCTGGGCGACATCGGCCCGCTGGCGTCCAAGCCGGTGATGGAAGGCAAGGGCGTGCTGTTCAAGAAGTTCGCCGGCATCGATGTGTTCGACATCGAGATCGACGAGAAAGACCCGGCCAGGCTAGTCGATATCATCGCCTCGCTCGAACCCACCTTCGGCGCCATCAACCTCGAAGACATCAAGGCGCCGGACTGCTTTTACGTCGAGCGCGAACTGCGCAAGCGGATGAAGATTCCGGTCTTTCACGACGACCAACACGGCACCGCCATCACCGTCGGCGCAGCCATGATCAATGCGCTCAAGGTGGCCGGCAAGGACCCGAAGCAGGTCAAGCTGGTGACTTCCGGGGCAGGCGCCGCCGCCCTGGCCTGTCTGGGCCTGCTGCTCAAGCTCGGCATTCCGCGCGAAAACATTTTCGTGACCGACCTGGCCGGCGTGGTCTATGAAGGCCGCACCGAGCTGATGGACGAGGACAAGATCCAGTTCGCCCAGCCGACCTTGGCCCGCACGCTGAACGAGATCATCGAAGGCGCTGACATCTTCCTGGGCCTGTCGGCCGGCGGCGTGCTGAAAAAGCACATGGTCGCCAAGATGGCGCCGCGGCCGATCATTTTCGCGCTGGCGAATCCGAATCCGGAAATATCGCCCGAAGATGTGAAATCGGTGCGCGATGACGCCATCATGGCGACCGGACGCACCGATTACCCGAACCAAGTCAACAACGTCCTGTGCTTTCCGTACATTTTTAGAGGCGCGCTGGATGCGGGTGCCTCGACCATCACCATCGAGATGGAAATCGCGGCGGTGCATGCGATTGCTGAGCTGGCCCAGGCCGAGCAGAGCGAAGTGGTGGCTGCGGCCTACGTCGGCGAAAAGCTCTCGTTCGGCCCCGAATACCTGATCCCCAAGCCCTTCGATCCGCGCCTAATGATGAAGATCGCGCCGGCGGTGGCCAAGGCGGCGGCCGAGAGCGGCGTGGCGCTGCGGCCGATACAGGACATGGACCAGTACCGCGAGCGGCTGCAGAGCTTTGTGTATGCCTCCGGCACCATCATGAAGCCGATTTTCACAGCCGCCAAGGCCGCCACCCGCAAGCGCATCGCCTATGCCGAGGGCGAAGAAGAGCGGGTGCTGCGCGCCTGCCAGATCGTGGTCGATGAAGGCCTGGCCCGGCCGACGCTGATCGGACGCCCGGCCATCATTGCCCAGCGGATCGAAAAGTTCGGCCTGCGGCTGAAGGAGGAACTGGACTACGACGTGGTCAATGTCGAGCAGGACCACCGCTACCGCGATTTCTGGCAGACCTACCACCGCATCACCGAGCGGCGCGGCGTGACGGTGCAGATGGCCAAGATCGAGATGCGCCGCCGCCTGACCCTGATTGCCGGCATGCTGCTGCACAAGGGCGATGTCGATGGCCTGATCTGCGGCACCTGGGGCACAACCCAGCACCACCTGACCTACCTGGACCAGGTGATCGGCAAGCGCGAAGGCGTCAACACCTACGCCTGCATGAATGGCCTGATGCTGCCGGGCCGGCAGGTGTTCCTGCTCGACACCCATGTCAACTACGACCCGACCGCCGAGCAGCTGGCCGAGATCACGACCATGGCGGCCGAGGAGATGATGCGCTTTGGCATCAAGCCCAAGGCGGCGCTGCTGTCGCACTCGAACTTCGGCTCGTCCAATCACCCCAGCGCCCTGAAGATGCGCCGCACGCTCGACCTGCTGCGCGAGCAGACGCCATGGCTGGAAGTCGATGGCGAAATGCACGGCGACGTAGCGCTCGATGCGGATGCGCGACGGCTCATCATGCCCAACAGCACGCTGGCCGGCGAGGCCAATTTGCTGGTACTGCCCAACATCGATGCGGCCAATATTTCCTACAACCTGCTCAAGACCGCAGCCGGCGGCAACATTGCCATTGGCCCGGTGCTGCTCGGCGCCAACAAGCCGATGCACATCCTGACGCCCACCGCCACAGTGCGCCGGATCGTCAACATGACGGCCCTGACGGTGGCAGACGCCAACGCCGCGCGCTAGGCCTGAGACATCTGGCCAGAAAACACAAGCTGGCAGGCATTGCATCCAGAGGCTGAAATGCCAACAGATCAATGCTTAAATTTTCAGCAATCGCTTGCGTTTTTGTCCTACATACGGCAAACTACCCCTCTTGAAATTTAAGGGTTAACCCGACAATTTGGCCGGTTAATTCTGGATTCAAGAAAGGTATTTTGCATGTTGCGCAATGGGTGGAGTCGCTGGCGTCAAGCTGGCGCAACGATGCTGCTGGCGTTTTCAGCCGGTTTGATCAGTGTGGCGGGTTTGTATTGCGACACGTCGCACGCCAGAACTCCACTTGCTCCGGCTTTCCTTGACACGGTAGCCATTGCCCAGTTGCCCCCCCAGGGGCGCAGCATGCTGACGCTAATTTACCAGGGTGGCCCCTTCAGGCATGACAAGGACGGTGCGGTGTTTGGCAATCGCGAACGACTGCTCCCCGCCAGTGCTCGTGCTTATTACCGTGAATACACCATCAGGACACCGGGAGAGCGAAGCCGCGGTGCCCGGCGCATTGTTTGCGGCGGGCTGCAGCCTGCCGCACCCGAAGCCTGCTTTTACACCGACGATCACTATGCGAGTTTTCGCAAGATCGTTCCTTAACCAGAACGGTGGTTGTTATTTTGATTTTTGACCTAAGAGAAAGAGAAGCGGAGATGGAAACACCACTTCGTAAGGACGACGAAATCCCATTGAAGGGCATACGGCCCAACATTGTGCAGTCCATACGTGCCTTTCGTGTGCCCGAACTACAGGACGCCGCCACGCAGCTGAACCAGCATTTCCTCTATGCCAACCTGAGCAATGCCCAGAGCAAGCAGGACATTCTGGACATGATTGCGTCGCAGTACACTTTTCCGGCGCATTTCGGCAAGAACTTTGATGCCCTGTACGACTGCATGACCGACATGGTGCATAAATCCGGCCCGCAGCCTGGTTTTATTGTCGTGCTGGAGCAGATTCCAGCGCATGCCAAGTTTGACAAGGAAGCGCGGGAGCAGCTGCTCGACATCTTCCGGGATGCAGCCGACTACTGGGCGGATCGCAAGATCCCGTTCAGATGCTTCTATTCTTTTCTGTAGCCCGCTCCCCAGACATTGGCCAAGGGGATCGGGCGAATGAGGCCCAGCAAGTCGTGCAAGAAGGTGATGAACCGATGCCGACAGACAAACTGCTCGACGTGTCGCCCCTGGCGCTGCGCATGAGCAGTCCTTTCAACGCAAGCTACTGGCTTGCCGCTGCCTGAACCCAAGGGGTTCAGGCGACCTTAAAAAAAGCCCGCTGATTGCGGGCTTTTTTACGCATTGAACTGGTTGGGGGAAGTAGGCTTTTCCTATAAAACGTAATAAGCAAGCCGGTGAAGGTATTTATTGATGTCGATTGGAATGCGCACCAGCATGCGCCGCAGACGAACTGCGACTGACAAGCTGGGGCGGTTTCTATCGTTGATATGGCTGTCCTCGCCCGAGTGCCGCACCGGATAAGGCAAGCGGGCATAGGTATGCACGCCATGCAGTTGGCGCGCTTCCATGAAGTCGTCCACCGCCATGTAGAAGCTGCTTGATTTCTCAAGCAGCTTTTCAGCTTCCTGAGGAGCGACCACGTAGGCCACGGTCCCGGCAGGATCGCCCCAATACTTGGCATAAGTCGTTTTGCCGATGAACTTATGGCGCTTTTTGAAAGTTCCCGCAAGCCGGATCAGGCGATACGGCGAATGCCGCAGGCATTCGAGCAATGATGGAGTCAGCCCGGAAACCATCGCATCGTCTTCCAGGATCAGGCATTTTTCGTTCTGCATGCGCACCAATTTCCACGCTGCCTGATGTGCCAGGAAGCAGCCCACCTCGCCAGTTGACAGGCCATAGCCGTAGCGAACCAGGCGCCGGTGCTCGCTGTAGCCGCTGCTTTGTATCTGGGTCGCAGTAGGTCTGATGCCGTCAATGATCGAATAGGCAAGCCCTGCCGCAGTCATTTGCTCATGAATAAGGGCTCGCCGTGCCTTGGCTTCCGGCAGGGAAATAACAAAGATTTTCATACGCTTCCAAATGTAACTTCTATAAATTGAAGCTACATAGGTAAAAGCGCTGATGTGGGAGATTTGCCTACAGAATCCCTTCTTTGGCCGCTGAGTGCCTGCCATCGGCCAGCACGGCTTGCGCCAGCGCCAGGTACTCTGCCACCGGGACTTCCTCGGCACGCCGTTTGACATCAAACTCGCCGACGAATTCATGTTGCTCCAGCCATTGGCCCAGCGTGTGGCGCAGCAGCTTGCGGCGCTGGCTGAACGCCACTCGGACCAGTTCGCTGAGCAATTTGACATCGAGCTGCACCGGCTCGGCATGCGGCACCATGCGCACGATGGCACTGTCCACGCGCGGCGGCGGATCAAAGCTTTGCGGCGGCACGTACAGCACGTTTTCCATCGCGTAGCGCCACTGCAGCATCACGCTGAGCCGGCCATAGTCGCTGGTCGAGGGCGCGGCCACCATGCGGTCGATGACTTCCTTTTGCAGCATGAAATGCTGGTCTTCAATCACCTCGACCGCATCGAGCAGGTGAAACAGGATCGGCGTCGAAATGTTGTAGGGCAGGTTGCCGACCACCCGCAGTTTATGAGCCCCCACGCTCTCCGCTTCGCGTGGTTCGCTGCCCCCCGAGGGGGGCATTGCACCTGCGGTCTGGCAAAGCCAGTCCCGCGGCCCTGGCTGACTGGGCGGGGCTGTTTCCATGGTCCCGGCGCTTTCCACTTTAGGTGCCTCTCGCCGGATCTGCGCTGCCAGCTGCCTGAAATCGACCCGGAGCACATCGGACTCGACCACGGTCAGCTTGGGGTGCGAGCGCAACTGGCGTGCCAGATCGCGGTCCAGCTCAATCACCGTCAGGTGCCCGAGCCGCTCGACCAGCGGCTTGGTCAAGGCGGCCAGGCCCGGCCCGATCTCGACCATAGGTTGGCCGGGCAGGGGCGCAATCGCATCCACGATGCCTTCAATGATCAGGCGGTCGGTCAGGAAATGCTGGCCGAAGCGCTTTCTTGGAATATGTTTCATGCAGTGCGAAGCCAGACAGAAGGCGTGAGCGCTAACAGCCGCCGCGCTAGGCCGCTCCAAGCAGGGCTAGCCCTTTCAGGGAGCATGGAAGCGCCTTTTCTTCCGCGGGACTGGCTTTGCCAGACCGCAGGCGCAGCGGCCCTCTTGGGGGGCAGCGACCCGCGAAGCGGCGGAGCGTGGGGGCCATATCCCTGCAGCGAACCACGCGAAGCGGGGAGCGTGGGGGTCATTGCGGCGGTTCGCGAAACTCGACATACGCCCGGCCGCGAATGTCCTCGATCCAGCGGGCGTAGGCCTCGGCCTGCTTCTTCTCGCGCAGCACGCCGCGCACCATCTCGCGCTGGTCACGCGGCGACACCGCAGTTTCGCGGCGCTCGAGCACCTGTACCAGATGCACCCCAAAGCGCGACACCAGAGGCTCGGAGATCTGGTTGGGCGCCAGGGCGTTCATGACCTTTTCAAATTCGGGCACGAAGGCGCCCGCTGGAACCCAGCCCAGGTCGCCGCCTTCCTTGGAAGAGGCATCCTGGCTGTTTTCACGCGCCAGGGCGGCAAAGTCGGCCTGTCCCGCCATGATCCGCTTCTTGAAGCCGGCGAGTTTCTCGATGGCGGCGGCTTCGGTGAGCTGGGGCGTCAGCCGCAGCAGGATGTGGCGGGCATGGGTCTGGGCGACCACTGCATCGGGCAGTCCGCCCTGGCGTTTTTCAATCACCTTCAGAATGTGAAACCCGGCGCCGCTGCGCACCGGGCCGGCCAGACCGCCAGCGCGCACGCTTTGCGTGGCCTCGACAAACAGCGGCGGATAACGGTCCGCGCTGCGCAGACCCATCTGGCCGCCGTTGCTGCGTGAGGCGGCGGCTGAAAACTCCGTGGCCAGCGCGGCGAAGTCAGCGCCGCCGCGCGCCCGCTCCAGCACCTCGCGTGCCTTGGCTTCGAGTGCGGCGGTCTGTTCGGGCGTGGCGTTTTCAGGCACGGTCACCAGGATTTCAGCCAGGTTCAGCGCGGCCGGTGAAGCGCTGGCCGTTCCCGCCTGGCCGGTTTGTTCGCGCAGATAGGCGTCGATTTCCTGCTCGCTCACCGCCACGCGCGAATCGACCTCGCGCTGGCGCAGACGGCTGATGAGCAGTTCGTCGCGGATGTCGCTGCGAAACTGCTCATAGTCAATGCCGTCGGCCTTCAGGCGGCGGCGCAGTTCCTCGACCGCGATCTGGTTCTGGCGGGCTACCGTCTGAATGCCGGTTTCGACTGCGTTGTCGTCGATCTTCAACCCCGACTCCTTGGCCGCCTGAAGCTGCGCCTTGTCGCTGACCATGCGTTCGATCAGCTGGGGCACCAACTCGCTGCGCGGCGGCAGGGCAATGCCCTGCTGCTGCAGCTGCTGCTCGGCCCGCATCAGCTTGGCGCGCACTTCGCTGTTGGTGATCGGCTCGGAATTGACCACCACCACGATGAAATCGGCCTGGCGCTGGGTGGCGACGGCGGGCGCGGCAGGCATCACCAGGCGCGGCGCGCCCGAGGGCCGGGTCAGCTGGGCCTGCGCGGTGCCCAGGGGCAGCGCCAGCAAAAGCACCAGCGCGGCGGCCAGCGGCCGCACAGTGGGGAAACAGTGTTTAGTCATAGGTAGTAAAGCGGCTGGGGGGGCTGATCTTGTCGCGAAGGTTTTGGTAGCGTGGCACATTGGTCTTGAGGGTTTCCAGCGGACTGGAGCCGATCCGGGAAAAACCGACCATTTCGAGCTGGAACAAAATCCGGGTATCCGATGCCGCGGTGCTGTTTTGCGAGCGCTGCAGTACGACCCGACCGATCCAGCAGCAGCCATCGTACTCAATGCCCACCACCGTATCCACCAGTTTTTTCTCCAGCGTGCTGTAGTTGAGCCGGCCCACGCTGTAGTAGCGGCCGCCGCCCTGGCCCCGGCCGGCGCCCAGGTTCTGGCCCTTGTCGCCCCACAGGTCATTGATGGGCCACTGCCAGCCGATGTCGATTTGCTCGCTCAGGTTGCGCTGGCGCCGAAAGGCGGCGCTAATGGTGCGGTAGTCGCTCGGGTTGTAGCGCACGCCAATGGACGCCAGCTCGGACTGCCTGATCTTGGGGTTGTACTGCACCGTGCTGTCAAAGCGCCACTGCGGCACCCAGTTGACCGTGGCGCCCACCAGCAGGTCGCTCACGCGGTCGGTCGCCGCCAGGGCGCCGGCGACGGGCGTGGTTCCGGCAGCTGGCAGGCTGACCCGCTGGTCTGAAAAACTCAGCCGCTGCGCGATGCCCAGCCGCACCACCTCGGCGCCGCTTGCCGGATTGATCAGGCGCGAGGTCAGGCCCAGTGTCAGCTGGTTGGCTTCCGAGATGCGGTCGTTGCCGACAAAAGCGTTCTCGGTGAAGACGCTGGCAAAGTTGAAGCTGTTGTTGCCTGAGTCGTAGTTGGGCAGGTAGCTCTGGTCGCGGTAGGGCGTGCGCACATAAAAGGCGCGCGGCTCCAGGGTCTGGGTAAAGCCGCGGCCAAAAAAGCTGGCATCGCGCTCGAACTGCAGTCCGCCGTCCAGGCTGAAGGTCGGCACCACGCGGGAGGCCGAGGTGGCGCCGTTGGCCAGCGGCGACTCGAACTGGTAATTGGTGGCGTGCAGCTGCACCTTGGGGGTGATGAAGCCCCACGGCGCCAGCCAGGGCCGGCTGACCTGCAGCCGGGTATAGGCCCGGTCGCCGTTGGCCTGTTTTGTCAGGTTCTGGGCAGCCGAAAACCGGGTGTAGTCAGCCTCAGCTGACCAGTCAAAACCGTTGCCCAGGCCCAGCAGCGGCGCATCGATCCGGGTGTAGGCTGCGTTGAGCTGGGGCAGGCGGTCGTAGGCCGGGATGATGGGCGAATTGATGTCCTGCAGGGTTTGCCACTTCAGCGCCCGCAGCGTCGAGGAAAAGTAGCCTCGGCTCCAGGACAGCGTGGCGTCCTGGCTCAGCTGGCGCTGCGTCGTCTGGTTGGCGAGCAGCGGGAAATCCCGCCAGTAGTTGTCGTCGCTGACGCGGTTCATGTTCAGTTTGAGACCGAGCGCGCCAACCGAGGGCAGGCCGGTGTCGATGGCGCCGGCATGCTGCAGCGAGTAAGACCAGCGGTCGCGGTTGCGCAATTTGTCGTTGGGCAGGATATTGGCCTGCAGCTGGCCGGCGTAGCCGGGCTCCAGGTAGCGGTATTCGCCGGCCAGATCCACGCCGCGCTTGACCATGACGGCCGGCGAGAAGGTCGCATCCCGGTTCGGCGCGATGTCGAAGTAATACGGCTGGCGGTATTCAAAGCCATTGAGCGAGCCCAGGCCCAGGGTGGGCGGCAGAAAGCCGGATTTTCTTTTGTCGCTCAGCGGAAAGCTGACGCGGGGAAAGGCCAAGATCGGCACTTCCTTGAAGCGCACCACAGCGCCGGTGGCCACGCCCACCTCGGTGTCCAGGTCAAACTCGACCCGCCGCGCGGTGAGCTGCCAGGCCGGCTTCCAGCTCGCCTCGTCGCCCCGCTCGCAGGTGGTGTAGGTGGCGCGGTGCGCGGTGAGGTGCCGGTCGTCGATGAAATCGACCCGCTCGGCCTGGCCGTTGCCGCCGTTGGTCAAAAAGCGGTAGCTGGGCGAGGTGAAAAAACCCTCGAATCGGTCCAGCTTGAGTTCGAGCGCCGGGCCTTCGAACACATTGCCGGCGTTGTTGATGCGCACATTGCCACTGCTCTTGAGCTGGTCGTCGGGCTGGTAGTACTCAATGCGGTCGGCGCGCATCGACGTGGCGCCCCGGCGCAGCTCGGCATTGCCTTCAATCACGGTTTCCAGGTCGGGCCGGCCGGACACCCGGTCGCCGGAGACAAACGTCGGCCCCTCGTCCTTGGGTTCTTTCGACACGCCCTCGGCCAGCATCGGCGAGCTTTGCAGCGCCACCGGTCCGGTGCTGTCGCCCTGGATCTGGGCATGGCCCGGCGCGGCTGCCGCCAGCCCCAGCGCGCTGAACACCGCCAGGCGAGAGACGGCATGCGCCACCGGGGAAAGAATAAAGGAGGAGTGGGATGCGCGTCGCATCGTTTGTATGAGATAAACCCGTTTGTAAAATCTGGCCTGATTATCCATGACCCTCCTGTCCGCCTCCGCCGGGCTGCCGCACTGACCAAGGGCACTGAAAAAACATGACGACTTCTCCTCTCGAATGGCTTGACCCGCAGCGCGCCGCCGCCTTTGAACGCTGGCTGTCCGACGTGGCGCCGCTGCACGGCCTGCAAGCGGCGAGCGTCCGGCTGGGGTCGGCCGATGCCAGCTTCCGGCGCTATTTCCGCATCGACGCGGCCAGCGGCGCCGGCCCCACCAGCTTCATCATCATGGATGCGCCGCCGGCACACGAGGACAGCGCGCCTTTCGTCAAGGTGGCGGCCCTGATGGAGGGCGCCGGCCTGAAGGCGCCGCGCGTGCTGGCCTGGGACGAGGCGCAGGGTTTCATGCTGCTGAGCGACCTTGGCGCGCAGACCATGCTCGACGTGATCGCGCCGCCCGCCGCCGTGCTGGCCACGGCCGAGCCGACGCCGGCGCATTTCGAGCTCTACATGCAGGCCATCGATGTGCTGGTGCGCTGGCAGCTGGCCTCCAAACCGGGCGTGCTGCCGCCTTACGACGAGGCGCTGCTGTCGCGCGAGCTGGCCTTGTTTCCCGACTGGTACGTGGGCCGGCACCGCGACTTCGCCATCGACGCCGGCCTGATGGGCCGGCTGGACCCGATCTTCGAGCAGATCAAGGCCAGCAACCTTCAGTCCCTTGGCGGGGCGCGGGTCTATGTCCACCGCGACTTCATGCCGCGCAACCTGATGGTGGACCGCAATGGCGACATGGGCGTGCTGGACTTCCAGGACGCGGTGCATGGCCCGATCACCTACGACATCGCCAGCCTGATGCGCGACGCCTTCCTGAGCTGGGACGAGGAGTTCGTGCTCGACATCACAGTGCGCTACTGGCAAAAGGCGCGCAAGTCCGGGCTGCCGGTGGGCGACGACTTCGGCGAGTTCTACCGCGCCGTCGAATGGATGGGCCTTCAGCGCCACCTGAAGGTGCTGGGCATCTTTGCGCGCTTGAGCCTGCGCGACGGCAAGCCCAAGTACCTGGCCGATACGCCGCGCTTCATCAAGTACGCCCGCGGCACTGCCGCCAGATACCGTCAGCTGGGGCCGCTGATGGTGCTGCTCGACGAGATCGAGGGCAACGAAACCCGCGTCGGGTACACGTTTTGATGCCAAATCGGCTTGTGGCGCATGCTGTATCTGTGCAAGCAGCTATTGATTTGATAGTGGACTGCATGCCTCGCCAACCGGCCAAAGCGTTATGAGCGCCCGCTTCCATGCCGATGTGGCGCTGGTCACCGGCACGTCGCTGGGCCTGCCCGAGCAGACCGCCCGCCATGTGCAGGTGCTGCGCCTGCAGCCGGGCGAGCGCATCACCTTGTTCAACGGACGCGGCGACGGCCGGCCGGGCAGCGAAGGCGAGTTCGAGGCCACGGTGACGCGCATGGGCCGCAGCGAGGTGGACGTGGCCATCGGCGATTACAAGGCCACTGCCCGCGAGGGCGCGCGCGCCCTTCATCTGGTGGTCGCCATGCCGGCCAATGACCGCATGGACTGGCTGGTCGAAAAAGCCACCGAGCTGGGCGCGGCCAGCATCCAGCCGGTGATGAGCGAGCGCAGCGTGCTGCGCCTCAAAGCCGAGCGCGCCGACAAGAAGGCTGCCCATTGGCGCGGCATCGCAGTGGCCGCCTGCGAGCAGTGCGGCCGCAACCGGGTACCGCTGGTGCATGAGGTGGCCACGCTTTCCGACTGGCTGAAAAAGAGCCTGGCGGCCAGCGCAGCCGCAACCGCCGCTGGCGTCGGCACGCGCCTGCTGCTGTCGCTGCGGGACGGCAGCAGGCCGCTGGGCCAGGCGACGCGG
>JAQGNK010000217.1 GCA_028291905.1 Polaromonas sp. | reverse complement strand
TTGGTGATGTAGCGGTAGATCTCGCCGCTGTTGATGGCCTCGATGGCCTCGCCGATCTCGGAGTAGGCGGTCGTCAGCATGCGGACCACCGACGGATGGAATTCGCGCGCGTGGCTCAGCAGCTCGTTGCCGTGGGCGCCCGGCATGCGCTGGTCCGACACCAGCACGGCAATCTCTTCGCCGCGTTCGCGCAGGATGGCCTTGCCCTGTTCGACCGACGAGGCGGTGATGACGGTGGCCAGGGGACTGACCAGGCGCTCGAAATACTTGAGCGCCATGGGTTCGTCGTCAACGAAGAGAATTTTGTCTGGAGTCATGAGGAAGGCCCTTTCCAGGGGAGATCAGGGGAAATCAGGGAGATGTCGGTTTTGAAAAACAGCATGATGCTGGCGCCGTGGCCCGGCTCGGAGCGGACCTCGATCAGGCCGCCCATGGACTCCAGCACGCGCCGGCAAAACAGCAAGCCCATGCCGCTGCCGCCTTGCGCGGAGCGGGTGGTCACCGGACCCTGCATGAGCTGCGCCAGGATTTCGGGGGCGATGCCCGGCCCGTTGTCGCTGAAGCGCATGGCCGGGTGGCAGATGCCGCCGGCGTCGGGTGCATCCTGCTCAAGCCTGATGAGAAGGCTGGGCTGGGGGCCGCCCTGCAAGGCCAGCAGCGCGTTCTTGGTCAGCGTGCACAGCACCAGGTAGAGCAGGTCGCGCTGCGCGGGCAGCGTGAAATCGGCTTCCAGCTCGCAGCTCACCCAGTCGCGCTCGCCACCCTCGAAGGGATATTCCTGCAGCAGTGACCTGACCAGGCTGGCTGCCGACAGCGGCACCGGCACCGTCTCGGCGTAGGCGGCAGGATAGGCATCGCGCGCGGACTGCACGAAGGTTGCCAGCAGCGACAGGGCATACAGCGTGCGGCGCTCGGCCGCCGCGATCATCGCCAGGGTGTCGCCGGGGCGGTTTTCGGCAATCTGCGCCAGGCCGGGGGGCGCGTCCGGGCCCGGCGTTCGGTGGCGGCTCTTGAGCGCCTCCATGTAGCCCAGCACCGTGGCCAGCGGCGTGTTCAGCTCGTGCGCCAGAAAACCCAGCGTTTCCCGCATGGCGGCCGTGCGGCCTTCGAGCCGGGCGCGTTCGCGTTCGTAGTGGCGATGGATTTCCAGTGCTTCGCGAAGGGCCTCGCGCACCTGCGCCTGGTCCAGCGGCTTTTCCAGGATGCGCATCACCCGGCCCTGGTTGATGGCGGCGAGCGCCACGTCTTTTTCGGCATAGGCCGTTGCCAGCAGCCGCACCACGCGCCAGTGCTCGCGCTGGGCCTGGTTGAGCAGGGACAGGCCATCGCGGCCGGGCATGCGGTAGTCGGTCACCAATACTGCGATCTCCGGGCCGCGCGCCTTTAGCGTCAGCAGCGCCGCGTCGGCGCTGGTCGCGGTAAGAATCGTGAATTCATCGCTGAACAGGCGGGCAAACCACTTGCAGGCCTGCGGCTCGTCGTCAACGAACAGGATGATGCGGGTTTCCAGCGGGGCGGCAAGTTCCGGGGCAGTGGGTGAAAGCATGGCGGTCCTTCAGTGCTGGGGCGTTGCCAGGTCAAGGGAAAACTCAGTCCAGGCGCCGAACTCGCTGCTGACCGACAGCAGGCCGCCATGGCGCTGGATGATGCCGTAGCTCATGCTCAGGCCCAGGCCCAGGCCGGCGCCCACATCGCGCGTGGTGAAGAAGGGTTCGAGCACGCGGCCGATGTTCTCGGGGGCAATGCCGGTGCCGTTGTCTCGCACCGCCAGGTGCAGCCGCCCGCCCCGGTGCTCGGCCTGCAGCGAAATGCGCGGCTGCTCGCGGGCCGCCCCAAGCAGGGCCAGCGCGGCATTGCTCAGCAGGTTGATCAGCACGCCGATGATGGCCGGCTCGTCGCCGCGCACATGGGTGTCCTGCGGCAGCGCAATGTCCACCGCCACGTTCTTCAGCTCGAAACTGGTCAGGCGCAGGGCCGACTGGATCGCCTTTTCAAGCAAAAACACGCGCTGGCTGTCCCCGCCGGGCTTCTGGTAGGCAAAGGTCTTGAGGTCCGAGACGATGTTCTGCACCCGCTGCATGCCTTCGCGGGCGTCGGTCAGGCTTTCCTTGAGGTCGGCGCTCTGCGCGGCGGCCGGGTCCATCAGCGCCATGTTGATCGCCATCAGGCTGTAGTTAACCGGGTTGTTGACCTCGTGCAGCAGGCCGGCCGACAAGGTGCCCAGGGCGGCCATTTTCTCGCGCTGGATCAGCTGGCCCTTGACTTCCGAGAGGGCGGCGTTGGTTTCGGCCAGGACCTTGATGGTGGTTTCCAGCGCCACGTTCTTCTCGGCCACTTCATGCTTGAGGCGAAACACGTTGAGGCGCCCGCGCTCGTTGAAATAGGTGCAGAACACGCTGATCGACACCGAAAACAGGATGAACAGCGACACGCCGGTGAAGCGGTTGATGTTCTCCAGGCCCTGGGGATGGAAGTAGCAGGCGATGAAGTAGGCCAGGTAGGTGAACAGGCCAAACCCCACGCCATCGAGCAGGCCGATGGGCAGGATGATGCCGGTGGCGTACAGGGCCAGGTGCAGGCCGACGAAGTAGATCGACTCGACGCCGTCCGAGCGCCAGATCATCCAGGAAATCATGATCTGCGGCAGCGCCAGCCACAGCAGCGTGAGCGCGGGGACGTACTTGTGGTCCAGAAAAGAGCGCCTGAGCAGCCAGAGCACCGCCAGCGTCAGCGCCGAGGTCAGCACCCGCGCCGCGGCGAATTCGCCGAAATGCGCCGGATGGATGGAATAGTCCAGGCCCAGGCCGAACATCACCAGCACCACGGAAACCAGCGCGCCCGCCCGGCTGTAGGCGAGGCGGAAATCGCTCATTTCCAGGTGGTAGGGGGCGGTGTTGTCGCTGTGGGCCATGGCTTTGGTCATTCAGGCTGGCTCAGGCGGATAGGGGTGTCTGAAACTCGGCAAAGATATTGACGCCGGTTTCATCGGTGAACAGCCGGGTGTTGTCGCGCGCCTCGGGCAGCACCGCCTCGAAGCCGGCTTCATCGCGGTAGATCAAGTGCCATTCGAGCAGATGCTCCATCACGTTCTTGTGCGGATTGCTGGCATGCACATTGGTCACCATCACCGTGCCGCCGGGCCGGGTGCGCGAGACGAAATACTGCAGCAGGCGCGAGCAGACCTTGTCCGAGAGGTAGTCGAACAGGCCGGCGCAATAGACAAAATCGAAGGTCGTGTCCTGCAGCGGGTCGCCCGGCCTGGAGGCCCGCTTGAGCAGCTGGTGTACCGACTCGTTGACATACTTGACGGCGACCTGCTTGCCGGTGCGCTCGCTCACCTCCCGGATGCGGGCGCGGGTGTAGTCCAGCGTCACCTCGCTGAAGTCCATCAGGGTGAAGGCAATCGCGTCGGGCTTGTGGTACTGCTCGATGAAGCGCTGGATCTCTACCGCCGGGCCGCAGCCCACGTTGAGGATGTTCACCTGCCGGCCTTGCGCGGCAGCCGTGGCGGCGGCCTTCATCAGGTAGTTCACCAGGATGTCGATGCGGTTGCGGTGCGCCTCGGCCACCGCCGCCTTCAAAAAGAAGGCGTTGATGATCTGGAAGTAGGTGCTGTTGCCCTGGCGCGGGTCGCCGATGATCTGGTTGACCATTTCGTAGTCGCCTGCATAGCCCAGGGGCTTGGCGAAGGTGCGGTACACAAACGGGGCGCGCAGCAGCAGCGGGTGCAGTGCGGTCTGCGCGAAGTTGCGGTGGGCCACCGAATCGTCGGGCGCCACCAGGCCGCCTTCTTGCTGCAGCCAGACGAAATACTCGCTGCCTTTTTGCATGATGGGCCGGGCCAGGTCATAGAACACGTCCTCCCGCAGCCGCCCGCTGGCATCGCGCGGCAGCACCTCGGACATGTCGGCCTGGTCGGCCCAGCGGGCGGTTTCGGCCAGGAAGGCCCGGAACTCGCTGATCGCCACCTGGTAGCTGTGGCCGATGCGAAAGCGGCTTTCCCAGTCATCGACAAAGCGCTGGGCCTCCTCGGACACCCGCGTCATGTCGCCGCGCACCACGTTCAGGTCCGACCACTCGTCGATCAGCACCACCGACACCACCGCCATCAGCCCGGTGTTGAGCAGGCTGGTCACCACCGCCTTGCCTTTGTAGATGCTGCGCTCGCCCGAGCGGATGGTGAGCTCGCTCAGCACCTCGCTGACCTGCACGATGGAGTAGGGGTTGTAGATTTCCACCACCAGCGAGCGGCGCTGCACGTTGGTCAGCGTGCCGCGCACCGTCTCCCGCTGGCTGTTGAGAAAGGTGATGACGGGATCGACAGGGCGTATGGGGTGCACGGTTTCAGGCATCCTAAAAATATAGAAGAGCCGGGATTGCAACAGCCGGTAAGTTGTTGCCAGCGGGATTGTGACACCTGCGCATGCTACAGGCTGTTGGCGTGCAAAGCAGGACAGGGCCGGTGCATCGGCACATCAATGGTGTGCTGGAGGTGGGCTGCGCGCCTGGGCAGGGGTGAGGCCCGCAGCGCAGGCGGGCTGGCCTTTGTCGGCAGGTGGCTTCAGGCGGCGCCTGTGCTGGCGTGGGATTTGCTACGGAATCAATAGCTGAAGGCTCAGGCAGGCAATGCGCCAGAGGCCCGAAACAGGCTCATGAATGATGGGTGATGCGCCATGGGTTGGGCGCAAAAAAGGCGGCCTTGCAGTGCAGATCAGTTGCCCGTCAAGGCCGGGCGGTGAGCCGCTGCCGGTGTGAAATAAGTCGGTTGGTAGCGCAAGGCCGCGTCGGCTGTCGCCTGATGCGCCTTCAGGCAGGCTGCGCCCACGCGCAGGGCGGCGTCGTGCGTGGGGTAGGGATGGTCGGAGGCGTCAATGCAGACGTCGCCGGTGTGCGCATCGGCCGAGGCCTGGGTAACCACCCAGAAGAAAAGCCCTGGCGACGGCTCCTTGACCCACACCGCCAGCGCGCCGGAGGACAGCAGGGGCCGTGCGGTCATACGGCCCGGCCCAGCTCGGTGCCGACATCCCTGGCGCCCGGCCCGACCTCGGCCACCGCGACACGCAAGGCCAGCTCGCTGCACCCCAGGGTGGCCAGCCAGTAATTGACCGACGCCTCTTCATTGATATTGATCGAGTCGTTGGCAAAAGCATGAAACGCCGGGGCTGGCATTGACGGGCTGGTTTGCATGGGGGCTTCCTCCAGGTTGGGTGTTGAACAGAATCAATCTTCTCGTAACCGCCTGATCGCCCAAGCAAGAAACTTGCCCATGAGCTTGTAGTCTTTCCCGGCGAAGGGCAATGGGTGAAATGTCCTGCCTATTTCAGGGGGTGCCGGACGGCTGGCGGCGTGCAGATGAGGCGGCTGCAGGCATCGCAAAACCCGTGCGGCGCACTGCGAAAACGCTGCTGAAAAATTTTTCGGCGCTTACGATAGCCCTCACTTCACTTTTCAAGCAGGCATGCTGATGAAAAAAGGGTTTCTCGAGCAGGGTGGTGCGTGGCTGAAAACCGAGGCTGCGGCGCGCCGCCTTTCACGGCCCGGCACGGGCATGGCCCGCAGCTGGTAGCCGCGCCGTGCGAACCGCCGCCTGGCTGCTCGGGCTGATGGTGCTGGCCTATGCTGGAATCTGCGCAGCCCTGTTTGTTTTTCAACGCTCGCTGCTGTATTTTCCACAGCCCGCCGCCCTGGCCGCACCCGCCAGCCTGCTCACGCTCACGCTGCCCGATGCCGACCTGCGGGTGTCGGTGCGGCCGCACGACGGG
>JAQGNK010000190.1 GCA_028291905.1 Polaromonas sp. | reverse complement strand
TAGGCGAAGCCGCTGGGCATGCCGATGTCCTTCCAGACATTGGCCAGGTCTTCCTTCTTGACGCCCAGCAGGTCGATGCGCTGGCCGCCGGTGACCTTGACGGTGGGACGGTTGTATTTGTCGGCCGCGTCGGCGATGCGGCGCAGCTCGTCGGGCGTGGTGTGGCCGCCCCACATGCGCGGAATCACGCTGTAGGTGCCGTCTTTCTGAATGTTGGCAGGGCTGCGCTCGTTGATGAAGCGGCTTTGCGGATCGTCCTTGGCCTCCTTGGGCCAGCTGCTGATCAGGTAGTAGTTAATGGCCGGGCGGCAGCTGGCGCAGCCGTTGGGCGTGCGCCAGTTCAGCGTCTGATAGACGCTGGCAATCGTCAGGAGCTTGCCGGTCTTGATGGCGTCTCGCACCGCCTGGTGGCCGTGGTCGGTGCAGCCGCACATGGCCTTGAGCTTGGGGGTGGCCGAGTAGTCGCCGCCGGCGGTGAACATCAAAATCTGCTCGACCAGCCCGGTGCACGAGCCGCAGCTGGCGCTGGCCTTGGTGTGCTTGCGCACCTCGTCCAGGGTAAAGAGGCCCTTGTCCTTGATGGCCTTGCAGATAGTGCCCTTGTTCACGCCGTTGCAGCCGCAGACCTCGGCACTGTCGGCCATGGAGGCGGCCTTGCTATGGCCCTCATGGCCCACGTCGCCGATGTTGGACTCGCCGAACATCAGCTTGTCGCGGATGTCGGCCACGCTGCGGCCGTCGCGCAGCAGCTTGAAGTAGTAGCTGCCATCGACCGTGTCGCCGTACAGGCAGGCGCCGATCAGCTTGTCGTCCTTGATGATGAGCTTTTTATAGACGCCGCCGAACGGGTCGCTCATGATGATTTCTTCCGCGCCGTCGCCACCCATGAAATCACCGGCTGAAAACAGGTCGATGCCGGTGACCTTGAGCTTGGTCGAGGTCAGCGAGCCGGTGTAGCGGCCGATGCCGAACATCGCCAGGTGGTTGGCCAGCACCTTGCCCTGCTCGAACAGCGGCGCCACCAGGCCGTAGGCGATGCCCCGGTGCGCGGCGCATTCGCCGACGGCGTAGATGCGGGCGTCGGTGGTGGTCTGCAGCGTGTCGCTCACCACAATGCCGCGGTTGACGTGCAGGCGCATTTTTTCGGCGAGCGCCGTGTTGGGGCGGATGCCGACGGCCATGCAGACCAGGTCGGCCGGCACTTCGGTGCCGTCCTTGAACTTGACCGACTTGACGCGGCCGTCGCTGCCTCCGACCAGCTCCTGGGTGTTGGCGCCGATCAGGAACTTCATGCCGCGCTCGGCCAGCGATTTTTGCAGCAGCTTGCCGGCCACGTCGTCGAGCTGGCGCTCCATCAGCCAGCCGCCCACATGCACCACGGTGACCTCCATGCCGCGCTTCATCAGGCCGTTGGCCGCCTCCAGCCCGAGCAGGCCGCCGCCGATGACGACCGCATGCTTGTAGAGCGTGGCCGCGTCGATCATGGCCTGGGTGTCGGCGATGTCGCGGTAGGCCAGCACGCCTTTCAAGTCCTTGCCCGGAATCGGCAGGATGAAGGGATTGGAGCCGGTGGCCATGATCAGCCGGTCGTATTCGGCGCTCATGGTGTCGCCGGCGGCATTGACCGCATGCACCACGCGGCGCACCCGGTCCACGTCGGTGACATTCCATCCGGCATGCAGCGTGATGTGGTTGTCGGTGTACCAGGACCAGTCGTTCAGGACGATTTCGTCGAGAGTCTGCTCGCCGGCCATCACCGGCGAGAGCAGGATGCGGTTGTAGTTCGGGTGCGGCTCGGCGCCGAATACGGTGATGTCGTAGAGCTCCGGCGCAATCTTCAGCAGCTCTTCAAGCGCGCGCACGCCGGCCATGCCGTTACCAATCATCACCAGTCTGGATTTCTTCATCGTGACCCCCATAGGCAGTTCGCAAAAACAAAAAAGGCGTCCGCACAAGACAGCAAAGGCTTTTCGCCTGCTCATCTGTGGGGACGCCATCGTCCTGTCTGCCCAATCCGCCATTGCACCGGGCTTACATACGGCCAGCATTGACCGCGGTGCTATTGAAGCAAAGGGTATGCCAGCTTTATCAGGGTATTTGAATCAAGTATGAAATGAGCCTTTTGCGCATGAGATGCATGCGCGGTCAGCTATTAAATAAATAGCATTCAGCGCAAGCCGGTGAACTCTGGCATGGTGCGTTCATGCCTTCAAAATGTGCATGGCCTGATGCATGCGGGCAGCGCTGGTGCCGCTGGCAGAGCCGTTTGCCGGCCGCGCCCTGGCGCCTGCGGCCACCTGCCCGGTGGTGTCCCTGCAAGCCGTCCTTGAATACCGCATACCGCTTGCATCGGCAGTGCATCTGGCCTGAAACTCGCAACTCCAGGTGCATCAATCAATCAATCGAAGAGGGAGGTGAATCCATGACCGTTGTAGCCGAGATTCTCAAGACCAAGCCCGACAACACCGTCCATGCCATCGGGCCGGACGACTCGGTGTTCGATGCGCTCAAGCGGATGGCCGACAAAGGCATCGGGGCCTTGCTGGTGACCGAGGGCGATGCGGTGGTAGGCATCCTGACCGAGCGCGACTATGCCCGCAAGATTGCCCTGAAGGGCCGCACCTCGGCGCTGACGCTGGTGCGCGATGTGATGACCAGTTCGGTGATGTTCGTCAAGCCCACGCAGACCAGCGAGGAATGCATGGCGCTGATGACCGACAACCGGCTGCGCCACCTGCCGGTGATGGAGGGCGGCCGGCTGGTCGGGCTGATTTCCATCGGCGATCTGGTGAAAGACATTATTTCCGAGCAGAAATTCGTCATCGAGCAGCTCGAGCACTACATCTCGGGCCAGCGCGGCTAAAGCGCAGGGCCGCCGCCGCGCCCCTGCGGCAGGCGCTTGAATGCCAGGCTCGCGTACCCCTGCGCGCTGATGGCCTCCCCATGCACCAAACTCATGCATGGAACTTGCTTGGGCCTGGTGCATGGCTTTCAACATCGACATCGGTTTCGCAACGCTGGCTGGGCGCAAGCCCCTCAATGAGGACTTTTGCGCGGCCATGCTGCCCGAGCCTGGGCAGGAGGGCATGGGCTCCATCGTGGCGATTGCCGACGGGGTGAGCACCGGCGGCATGGGCAAGGAGGCGGCGCAGACCACCGTCACCAGTCTGGTGCGCGACTACTACGCCACGCCCGAAACCTGGGACACCACGGTGGCGCTGGACCGCATCATCCGGGCGCAAAACACTTGGCTGGCCGGCATCAACCGGCGCCGCGCACCGGTCATGGGGCTGACCACGCTGACCGCGCTGGTGCTGCGCGGCCAGTCCTATGCCGTGGCCCATGTCGGCGACTCGCGGGCTTATTTGCTGCGGGCCGGAAAAATCCTCCAGCTCACCCACGACCATGTGGTCAACCACCCCGACTTCAGGCACCAGCTGCTGCGCTCGGTGGGCGCCGAGGACCATGTGGTGGCCGACTACCTGCAGGGCGAGCTGCTGGTGGGCGATGTGTTCCTGCTGGCGACCGACGGCGTGCATGGCGTGCTCAGCGACAGCCGGCTGCAGGCGCTGGCCGGCGGCCAGGACGGGCCCAGCGCCCAGCAGGCCAGCCGGGCGCTGGTCGATGCGGCGCTGGCCGCAGGCAGCCACGACAACATCACCGCCATCGTGGTGCGCGTCCTCGGGCTGCTGGAGGCGACGCTGGAAGACGCCCACCGCAGCGCGCAAAGCCTGCCGATTCCGCCGCGCCTGAAGCTGGGCGAGACGCTGGACGGCCTGCGGGTGACGGCCCAGGTGGCCGACAGCGGCGTCAACCTGATCTACCAGGTGCAGGATGGGTCGGACGGCGTCTTGTATGCGCTCAAGACGCTGAACCCGGCCCGCGCCCATGATGCGCAGGAGCGCGCCATGCTGGCCCATGAAGCCTGGCTGGCGCTGCGGATGCAGACCGGCCGCGCCGCCGATCACCTGGTGCATCTTCACGAGCGGCTGCCCGGCGGGCGCGAGCGCAGCGCCTTTTACCTGCTCTACGACTGGCACGCCGGCGAAAGCCTGCAGCAGCAGCTGGACCGGGGCCAGCGCCTGGGCATCCAGCAGGCGCTGGCGGTGGCGACCCAGACCGCGCAGGCGCTGGGCCGGCTGCACCGCCAGTGCGTGATCCACCGCGACATCAAGCCGGCCAACCTGCACCAGGGCGAGGACGGCGTGCTGCGCCTGCTCGACCTGGGTGTGGCCCTGAGCGGGCGCGAGCCCGAGGCGATGCGCCGGCTGCATGCTGGCACGCCGAGCTTCATTAACCCCGAGCAATGGGGTTTCAGCCTGCAGGGCACGGGCGGCGCCGAGGAGCTGCCCGACGCGCAAAGCGATTTGTTCGCGCTGGGCGTGACGCTGTACCAGCTGCTCACCGCCCGCCTGCCTTACGGCGAGGTGCTGCCCTACCAGGCGGGCCGCTACTACCGCGACCCGCTGCCGCCCAGCCGCATCAACCGCGAGGTGCCGATCTGGCTCGACCATATCGTGCTCAAGGCCGTGGCCCGCGACAAGCGCCGGCGCTTTGAAACCGCCGAAGAGCTGCTGCTGGCGCTGGAGCGGGGCGCGTCCCGGCCGCTGACGGCGCCGCAGCCCTCGGCCCTGATGGCGCGCGACCCGACGGCCATCTGGAAAGTCGGCCTGGCCGCGTCGGTGCTGTTCAACCTGCTGCTGGTGTACTGGCTGCTGTACCTGCCGAAATAAGCATGAAAAAGGCCTGCAGCGCAGGTGGTTCATGCGCAGGCAGCTATGATTTCAGGAGCGAGCGGCATGCGGGCGGCTGATCTTGCGCGCCTTGCCCAGAGGCTCGTTTCGGTAAGATAGTTGGCTCGCCTTGCACGCCAGGCCATGAACAAACGCCTGGCGCAGAGCCCGAGGTTTGAAGGTTGATTCATCGAAACGGACATGCCCATGCCAGCATCGGATCAAGCACTGGCGCAGCGCCAGCTTCAAAAACCCAAGCTCTGCGGGCACTGGCTCGCCATCATGGCGATGGGCATCGTCCTGCTGGCAAGCCCTTGCGCCCACGCCGCGCCTGCTGAAGAAAAGCAGAATTTCTTTGGCGATCCCTTCCTGCAGGTGACCGATGCCTTGCCGGCCTGCCCGCCGCCCGAGCCGCCGGGTATGACACCCGACGAAGTTCGCGCCGCCACCCATG
>JAQGNK010000189.1 GCA_028291905.1 Polaromonas sp. | reverse complement strand
GGTCGGGCGCCAGGTGGCTGTAGGTGTCGTCTTCGGCGATGTGGAAGTCGTGCTGGCTGGCCAGTTGCAGCAGCCGGTGGGCGCTGCCCGGCGCCAGGCAATGACCGGTCGGGTTGTGGAACACGCTGACGCTGACAAACAGCTTCGGGGCATGCAATTGGCAGTACTGCGCCATCACCTCCAGGTCGGGTCCGTCGGCACGGCGCGGCACCGGCAGGATGCGCATGCCTAGCGCATCGAGCCGGGCAAACTCGACCGCCCAGCCGGGCTCCTCGACCATCACGCAGTCGCCGGCGCGCAGCAGGGTGCGGCTGATGATGTCCAGCGCATGGGTGGCGCCGACGGTGGTGATGATCTGCTCGGGCGCAGCCTGCAGGTTCAGCGCACCCAGCCGCTGCGACAGCGCCCGGCGCAGGCCGGCATCGCCCAGCGGCTCGCCGTACTGCAGCGAAAAGCTGCGCAGCGCGCTGGCGCTGGTGACCTTGCGGATCGCCAGCGGCATGAAGCTGGCGTCCAGCCAGTCGGGCGGAAAGACACCCATGCCCGGCTGCGGCTTGGGGCTGGCCTGGTGGAACATGCCGCGAATCAGCGCAGCCGCATCGACCGGCGCATTTGCTATGCTTTTAATAGCTGACTGCGATTTACCTGCCTGTGCCAGAGGCATGTTTGATGCTGAATCACGGACAAAGAAGCCGCGATTCTTGCGCGCCTCGACCAGCCCCTGCGCCTGCAGCTGGTCGTAGGCGGCCACCACGGTGGAGACGCTCACGCCCTGCTGCTCGGCGCACAGCCGCACCGACGGCAGGCGCGCGCCCGGCGCCAGCAGGCGGTTGCGGATGCGCTCGGCGAACCGGGCGCACAGCTGCTCGGTCAAGGACTGGGAAGGGGTCTTCATCAACATAATGGGTGCCTTGCAGGCTATATCGGCCGGTGTGTGCTGACTGGATGAACCATACAGTTTGGTGATTTGTACCCCTGACTGTATTGCTGGTGTGCTGCTTTCAACTATAAAGTCATCCGTCATGAACTGGCAAGAATTCACTGCATTACTAATTCTGGCAACGGCGATGAGCTTCACGCCCGGGCCCAACACCACGCTGTCCACCGCGCTGGCGGCCAACCACGGCTTCAAGCGCGCCCTGCCCTTTGCCTGCGCCGTCACCTTTGGCTGGAGTGTGCTGCTGGGGGTCTGCGCATTGGGCCTGGGGGCGCTGGTGGTGGCCGTGCCACTGCTAAGCCTGGCGATCAAGGGGGTAGGCGTGGCCTACCTGCTGTGGCTGGCGGTGAAAATCGCCGGCTCGCGCCAGCTCAGCCAGGCGGACGCGGCGCGCCTGAACGTCACTTTCTGGCAGGGCGTCGCCCTGCAGTTCGTCAACATCAAGGCCTGGATGCTGGCGCTGGCGATTGTCAGCGGCTGGATTGCCGGGCGCCCCGACACCGGCCTGCGGCTGGCGGTGGTGATGCCGGTGATGCTGGCCTTCGCCTTTTTCAGCAACCTGAGCTATGCGCTGGCCGGCTCGCTGCTGCGCCAGTGGCTGTCGGGGCCTGACGGCAGCGGGCGTCGGCTGGTCGGGTTCAACCGCCTCATGGCGGCGGTGCTGGTGGTCACGGCTCTTTGGATGCTCTTCATATGACACAACCCATCACGAACATGACAACCCCGCAAGCCAACATCAGCAAGGGCCTGTGGCTGGGCCTGCTCGGCATCGTGATCTTTGCCGCCACGCTGCCGATGACGCGCCTAGCCGTGGGCACGGCCGAGGCGCCGCAGATGGCCAGCGTCTTCATCGCCATGGGCCGGGCCGTGGTGGCCGCCGGCCTGTCGGCGCTGTTCCTGCTCGCCACCCGCGCGCCGCTGCCCCGGCGCAAGGACTGGCTGCCGCTGGCCATCACGTCAGGGGGCGTGGTGCTGGGCTTTCCGCTCTTTACCTCGCTGGCGATGCGCCATGTCGAGGCAATGCATGCCAGCGTCATCGTCGGCGTGCTGCCGCTGGCCACCGCCGCCGTCGGCGCCCTGCTGCACCGGCAGCGGCCGTCAATGGGCTTTTGGCTCTGCGCCGGCCTGGGCAGCGCGCTGGTGGTGGCGTTTGCGGTGCTGCGTTCGGGCACCGCCAGCGGCCTGGCGATCCAGCCGGCCGACTTGCTGTTGCTGGCCGCCATGCTGTGCGCCGCCGTCGGCTACGGTTACGGCGGGCGGCTGTCGCAGCAGATGCGGCCCGAGCATGTGATCTGCTGGGCGCTGGTGCTGGCGCTGCCGCTGACCCTGCCACTGGCTTTTTCAAGCTGGCCGGCGGCGCCGCTCAAGGCCACGGCTTGGTGGGGCTTTGCCTATGTGGCAGTGTTCTCGATGTGGCTGGGCTTTTTTGCCTGGTACCGGGGCCTGGCGCTGGGCGGCACGGTGCGGGTCAGCCAGGTGCAGCTGGTGCAGCCCTTCCTGTCGATGCTGTTCGCCGTGCCGCTGCTGGGCGAGCGGCTCGACGCGGTGACCGTCGGCTTCGGGCTGGCGGTGATTGCGGTTGTCTTCATCGGCAAGAAAATGCCCGTTACCCCCGCCCCACGGGCGCTATTGAAAACCCAACGCTTATGACCGCCTCTGCCTGGCTGCTGTTCATCACGATCTCGCTCGTCACCGCGCTCAGCCCCGGACCGGGCATCTTGCTGGCAATTTCCAATGCCGTGGCGTGGGGGCCGCGCAGCACGCTGTGGAGTTCGGCGGGCAATGTACTGGGCGTTTTTTCAGTGTCCGCTGCGGCGATGGCGGGCCTGGGCACGCTGCTGCACACCTCGGCCTGGCTGTTCGCGCTGCTCAAGACCGCCGGTGCCCTCTATCTGGTGTACCTCGGCTGGCGGCAGTGGACGAGCAAGACCAGCTTGTTCGATGCGCCACTGCCCACCCAGGCACCGGGCGGAAAAAGCAATGCCGCTCTGTTCCGGCAGGGACTGCTGGTGGCGCTGACCAATCCGAAAAGCATCCTGTTCTTTACCGCGCTGTTTCCCCAGTTCATCCAGCCGGCTGGTGCCATGCTGCCCCAGTTTCTGGCGTTGACCAGCGCCTTCGCCGCTTGCGTGCTGACGTCCCACCTGGCTTATGTGCTTGTGGCACGCCACACCCATCGCTGGTTCGGCACGCCCCGGCGGGGGCGCCTGTTCAACCGCCTTTGCGGCGGGGCCTTCGGCCTGCTGGGGCTGGGCTTGCTGCGCTTGAACAGCCCCGGTTGAAGGCATTGCATGCTCTGCCTGCGTCTTTCAGCACCACTGCGTCTCGCCACCTGTCTTTTTTGATTGCTGACAACATGTGCAAACTGATTTTTTCACCTGAATGCCTGCCTATTGGCAAAGGCTGCGCCTCATGAATATCGACAGCATTCCCTTTGGCACCACCGACTGGTCCACCGTGGCCCCCACGGTGCATCCCGGCATCAGCGGCCAGGCTGTCTGGCGCACCCGGCAGTTTGCCGGCATACGTGTGCGGATGGTGGACTACAGCGCCGGCTATGTGGCCGATCACTGGTGCAGCAAGGGCCACATCCTGCTCTGCCTCGAAGGCGAGCTGCACACCGAACTGGACGATGGCAGCCAGCATGTGCTGCGGCCCGGCATGAGCTACCAGGTTGGCGACGGGGCCGAGGCGCACCGCTCAACCTCGCCCAAGGGCGCCAGACTGTTTATCGTGGACTAACTGAAAAGCAAAAAGGAAAACATCATGCAATGGACACAGGCACGACGCGCCCAAAAAATGAACCCCTCGGTGATCCGCGAAATCCTGAAGGTCACCGAAAAGCCCGGCATCATCAGCTTTGCCGGCGGCCTGCCCTCGCCCAAGACCTTTCCGGTCAGCGCCTTCAGCGCCGCCTGCGAAAAGGTACTGCGCGAAGACGGCCATGCCGCGCTGCAGTACGCCGCCAGCGAAGGCTATGCGCCGCTGCGCCAGATGGTGGCGAGCATGCTGCCGTGGGAGGTGGACCCGGCGCTGGTGCTGATCACCACAGGCTCGCAGCAGGGGCTGGACCTAATCGCCAAGGTGCTGATCGACGAAGGCAGCCGGGTGCTGGTGGAGACGCCGACCTACCTGGGCGCGCTGCAGGCCTTCACGCCGATGGAGCCCGAGATCGTCAGCGTGGCCAGCGACGACGGCGGCGTGGACATTGCCGACCTGGGCGCCAAGGCGGCTGGCGCGCGCTTTTTCTACGTGCTGCCCAATTTCCAGAACCCGACCGGCCGCACCATGCCCGAGGAACGCCGCGCCGCGCTGAGCGCCGAGGCTGCGCGGCTGGGCCTGCCGCTGGTCGAGGACAACCCCTACGGCGACCTGTGGTTCGACACGCCGCCGCCGCTGCCGCTGACGGCGCGCAACCCCGAAGGCTGCATCTACCTGGGCTCGTTCTCCAAGGTGCTGGCGCCGGGGCTGCGGCTGGGCTTCATGGTGGCGCCGGCCTCCATCTTCCCGAAGCTGCTGCAGGCCAAGCAGGCCGCCGACCTGCACAGCCCCGGCTTCAACCAGCGCCTGGTGGCCGAGGTGATGAAGGACGGCTTCCTGGACCGCCATGTGCCCACCATTCGCGCCCTGTACAAATCCCAGCGCGATGCGATGCTGGCCGCCATGGCCCGCGAGATGCCCGAAGGCGTCGAATGGAACACGCCCGCCGGCGGCATGTTCCTGTGGGCGCGCCTGCCCGAAGGCATGAACGCGATTGAGCTGCTGCCTAGGGCGGTCGAGCGCAACGTCGCCTTCGTGCCGGGCTGGGCCTTCTATGCCGACCAGCCCGACGCCCGCACCCTGCGCCTGTCCTTCGTGACCTCCAGCGCGCAGCAGATCGACATCGGCATTGCCGCGCTGGCCGCAGCGATTCGGGACATGCAGGCGGGTTTGCTGGCTGCGCCAGCCCAAGCCGCCAGCAAGACCGCCGTCGCCATCTGATTCATTAACATCACGATTTCAGGAGATCGGCATGCTCAAGATCTGGGGACGCATCAGCTCCATCAATGTCCGCAAGGTCGTCTGGGCGGCACAGGAGCTGGGCCTGGCGTTCGAGCGGCTCGAAGCCGGCGGCGCTTTCGGCGTTGTGAAGGAGCCCGGCTACCTGCGCATGAACCCCAATGCCCAGGTGCCGGTGCTTGACGACGAAGGCTTCATCCTCTGGGAATCCAACGTCATCGTGCGCTACCTGTGCGCCAAACACGCTGCCGGCACGCCCCGCCCGTTTTATCCGCTCGACCTGGCGCAGCGCTTCAAGGCCGAGCAGTGGATGGACTGGCAGCAGACCAGCTTCAACCCGGCCGCCCGCAACGCCTTCATCCAGTGGATACGCACGCCCCCCGCACAGCGCCAGCCCGAGCTGATCGCCCAGTCGAACGCCGCCGCCGAGCCGCTGCTGGACCTGCTCGACGCCCACCTGGCAAGCCAGCCCTTCATCAGCGGCGCGCACTTCGGCATGGCCGACATTCCGGTCGCCTGCGAGATGCACCGCTGGTTCGGCCTACCCCAGCCGCGCACGCCACGCCCGCACCTGGACGCCTGGTACGGGCAGATGCTGGCGCGTCCGGCCAGCGCCGGCGTGCTGGACCAGCCGCTGGCGTGAAGCGCAGGCCAGCTCCTGCAAGACTTCATAAAACAACACACTGAAAGCCTCTCATGCAGCAACGCCTTTTCAAGCAAGTCGATGTGTTCACGCCCACGCCCTACTTCGGCAACCCGCTGGCCGTGGTGCTCGACGGCAGCGGCCTGGATACGGACGCCATGCAGCGCTTTGCCTGCTGGACCAACCTGTCAGAAACCACCTTTCTGCTGCCGCCCGAGGACGCGTCGGCCGACTACCAGGTGCGCATCTTCACGCCCGGCGGCGAGCTGCCGTTTGCCGGCCATCCGACGCTGGGCAGCTGCCACGCCTGGCTGCAGGCGGGCGGCCAGCCCAGGAGCGCGGACTTCATCGTGCAGGAATGCCAGGTCGGCCTGGTGAAAATCCGCCGTGAGGACAGGCGCCTGGCGTTTGCCGCGCCGCCGCTGAGACGCTCGGCCCCCAGCACGGTGCTGCTGGCCAAGGTCGCGGCGGCGCTGGGCCTGAAAGCGCCGCAAGTGCTGGCGGCGCAGCTGCTCGACAACGGGCCGGTCTGGCTCGGGCTGCTGCTCGACAGCCCGGCTACCGTGCTGCAGCTCACGCCCAATCACCTGGCGCTGGAACAGCTGGAGGTCAAGGTCGGCATTGCCGCCCGTTATCCGCAAGAGGAAACATCGCCGTTGATCGGCCGCGCCAACCGGGAGGCACGCGCCTTTGGCAACAGCGTGAAAGAAACCCCTGGCGCCGCGCCCGATCTGGAAGTGCGCGCTTTCGCGGCCTCCATCGGCATCAACGAAGACCCGGTGACCGGCAGCCTCAATGCCAGCCTGGCCCAGTGGCTGATCGCTGACGGCCATGCGCCTGAGCGCTACCTGGCCTCTCAAGGCGCCTGCATCGGCCGCGCCGGGCAGGTTTATATCGAGCGCGATGCCCAGGGCCAGGTCTGGGTCGGCGGCGAATCGGTGACCTGCATCGACGGCCAGGTCGCGCTGTAGGCCAGCGTCAGCCACAACCAGCCAGCGCCATGATGAAAATCCCTGCCACTCCCCATCCGGTGCAGTCGCAAATCGACCACCTGGTCGTGCTGGCCAGCAGCCTCGATAAAGGCGTGCAGTGGTGCGAAACGGTGCTGGGCGTCACGCCTGGACCCGGCGGCGAGCATGCGCTGATGGGCACGCACAACCGCCTGCTCAGCCTGGCATCGCCCGCGTACCCGCAGGCTTACCTGGAAATCATTGCCATCAATCCAGGCGCTGCGAGCACACGCCCGCCCGGCACCAGGCGCTGGTTTGACATGGACAGCCCGGAAATGCAGCAGCGCCTGCAGGCAGGCGGGCCGCAGCTCGGGCACATCGTCGCCCGCACCGCACGGGCGCCCGCTGGCGTGGCCGCGCTGGCCGGCCTGGGGCTGGACCGGGGCGAGGTGCTGCAGGCCTGGCGCCGCACGCCGCTCGGCCTGCTGCACTGGAACATCACCGTGCGCCAGGACGGCCAGCGGCTGTTCTATGGCCTGCTGCCCACGCTGATCGAAT
>JAQGNK010000153.1 GCA_028291905.1 Polaromonas sp. | reverse complement strand
GCGCCCGCCACGCGCCAGCGCATTGCCGATTTCCTGCTGACGCAAACCCGTCAGGAACTCGATGCGCTGGCGCAGGCCCAGGACATTCCAATGCACACCATGGCCTGAAACCGCCTCCTGGCAGCCTTGATATCCGCACGGCCAGCCGCAGGCCCAAGGCATGACAGGACTACAAATCGAAACAGTTGATTTGCGCATTCACGGGTTAATCCCTAAACCGCTGGCGGACCCGCTGATTATCCTTAGAAGACTTAGCATTAATCAAACGGATCGTGCAATGCATTTTCTTGTCCGCTTTTTCTGCCTTTTTGCCAGCTTGGCTGCTGTTGGCCATGCACCAACAAGCTTCGCCCAAGAATATCCGACCAGGCCGATTCGCCTGGTAATACCGTACCCGCCGGGCGGCGGCAACGACACCCTGGGGCGGATCGTCGCCCAGCGGCTTTCGACGGCACTGGGCCAGCAGGTGTTTGTGGACAACAAGCCCGGCGCGGGCGGCAACCTGGGCACCGAGCAGGTCGCGCATGCCAAGCCCGACGGCTACACCCTGACCCTGGGCTTCGTGGCGAACATGGCGATGACGCCGCACCTGGGCAAGGTCAACTATGACCCGGCCAAGGATTTCGCGCCCATCAGCATGGTCGCGCAGGGCTACCAGATCCTGGTCGTCAACCCGTCATTTCCCGCCGGCACCGTGCCCGAGCTGGTGGCCCTGGCCAAGGCGAAGCCCGGCACGCTCAACTTTGCGTCGGGCGGCAACGGCTCGCCGTTGCATTTGGTCGCCGAGCTGTTCAAGATTTCAGCCGGCATCGACATGGTGCACATCCCGTACAAGGGCAGCAGCCCGGCCGCCGCCGCCGTGATTGCAGGCGAGACGCAGATGGTGTTCGGCGGCGTGGTGTCGAGCCTGCCGTTCATCAAGTCAGGCCGCCTGCGGGCGCTGGCCGTGACATCGCCCAAGCGCATCGACGCACTGCCGGAAGTCCCGACGCTGGTCGAGCTGGGCTACAAGGGCGTCGAGGCCAGTTCCTGGTACGGCCTGTTCGCGCCGGCCGGCACGCCGCCGACCATCGTCGCGCGGCTGAACCGGGAAATGGTGGCGCTGGGCAAGGACCCGGAGCATCGCGAGCAGCTCTTCAAGCAGGGGCAGGAAGCGGTGTACAGCACGCCTGGCGAGCTGGCCGCGCAGGTCAGGAGCGAGTCCGACAAATGGGCCGGCGTCATCAAGACCGCCAAGATACAGGCTGACTGAGGTGAATCCGCTTCCCCTGACCCTGGCCCTCGGCCCCTACGACCACACCCGCGATGTCACCGACGGCACGCTGCGGGTCGAAGGCGTGCAGCTGCGCACGCTGGACCTGCCCATCGAGGAAATCTTCTACCGCTTCACACTGCACCGCGAGTGGGACATCTCGGAAATGTCGATGGGCAAGTACATCGCCCTGCGCTCGCAGGACGACGCCAGCATCGTGGCGCTGCCGGTCTTCATCTCGCGGGCGTTTCGCCATTCGATGTTCTATGTGCGCGACGGCGGCAGCGTCCAGCGGCCCGAAGACCTCAAGGGCAAGCGCATCGGCATCCCGGAATGGGCGCAGACTGCAGGCATCTACGGGCGCGGCTACCTCAGCGACTATGTAGGCCTGAAGCTGACCGACATCGAGTGGGTCCAGGCCGGCGTGAACGAGCCCGGCCGCAAGGAAAAGGTCAGGCTCCATCTGCCGGACGGCATCCGCTACCGCAACGTGCCAGACCGCAGCCTGAACGAGATGCTGCTGGCTGGCGAAATCGATGCCGTCATGTCGGCCCGCCCTCCGCTGGGCACCGGCCGGGGCATCGTGCGGCTGATGCCCGATTCGCAGGCGGCCGAGGAGCAGTATTTCAGGGACACGAATATCTTCCCGATCATGCATGCGCTGGTGCTCAAGGCGACGGTGCTCGATGCCCACCCGTGGGTGGCGATGAACCTCTACAAGACCTTTCTGGAGGCCAAGAACCGCTCGATGGAACGCCTGTCCGACGTCACCGCGTCGCATGCGCCGATGGCCTGGATGGCCGACTACACCGAGCGCCTGCGCGGCATCTTCGGCAACGACTTCTATCCCTACGGCATTGCCGCAGAGCGCGGCGGCGACATCAACCGGGCCACGCTGGACGCCTTCCTGAAATTCGGCTTCGAGCAGGGCGTGTGCCAGCGCAGGCTGTCGGTGGACGAGCTGTTCCCCAAGCAGGTGCTGGGCTCCTACAAAGTCTGAATTCACCGCGACGAAATGCACTCCAAGGGCAATGAACCGGTTGCCCGGCAAGCATTAAGCTACTACTTTTTTGATAGCTGCCTGCGCATACGCTACCTGCGCCCAAGCCGGTTTTGATGTAAAAATGCAAAAAGCCCTGCACGACTATCGCATGCAGGGCTTTCCAGGAAGTAAAAGACAAATCAGCGCGGCTTGCGCGCCAGCCTGCCACCGGCCACCACCTTGCCCGAGCCGTTGTCCCGAGGCGGCAGGCCGGTGTGCTGGGTCAGCATGCGGCCTTTGACCGGCGCAGCGGCTGGGGTGACGGTCGCGGTCGAGTTCTTGCGGCGGGCGCTTTGGTAGCCGCCATCGGTCAGCGGCTGGAACGTCGGGATCAGGTGGTGCTTGCCGTTGCCGATCAGGTCGGCGCGGCCCATGGCTTTGAGGGCTTCGCGCAGCAGCGGCCAGTTGTTGGCGTCGTGGTAGCGCAAGAACGCCTTGTGCAGCCGGCGCCGCTTGTCGCCGCGCACGATATCGACCGTCTCGCTGTCGCGGGTGATCTTGCGCAGCGGGTTGCGGCTGGTGTGGTACATCGTTGTGGCCGTGGCCATCGGGCTGGGGTAGAAGGTCTGCACCTGGTCGGCCCGAAACCCGCTCTTTTTCAGCCAGATGGCCAGGTTCATCATGTCCTCGTCGCTGGTGCCGGGGTGGGCGGCGATGAAGTAGGGAATCAGGAACTGCTTCTTGCCGGCCTCCAGGCTGAACTTCTCGAACAGCGTCTTGAACTTGTCGTAGCTGCCGATGCCCGGCTTCATCATCTTGGTCAGCGGCCCCTGCTCGGTGTGCTCGGGCGCGATCTTGAGGTAGCCGCCGACGTGGTGGGTGACCAGCTCCTTCACATACTCGGGGCTCTGCACCGCCAGGTCGTAGCGCAGGCCGGAGCTGATGAGGATCTTTTTCACGCCCTTGAGTGCCCGGGCGCGGCGGTACATCTGGATCAGCGGCGCGTGGCTGGTGTTCAGGTTGGAGCAGATGCCCGGATAGACGCATGACGGCTTGCGGCAGGCCGACTCGATCTCGGGCGACTTGCAGCCGATGCGGTACATGTTGGCGGTCGGGCCGCCCAGGTCGGAAATCGCGCCGGTGAAGCCTTTCACAGTGTCGCGAATGGCCTCGATCTCGCGGATCACCGAATCCTCGGAGCGGCTCTGGATGATGCGGCCTTCATGCTCTGTGATCGAGCAGAAGGTGCAGCCACCAAAGCAGCCACGCATGATGTTGACCGAAAAGCGGATCATCTCCCAGGCCGGAATCTTGGTGGCGTGGTCGTGGCTGCCGTTCTCGTCGGCATACCTGGGGTGCGGCGAGCGGGCGTAAGGCAGGTCGAACACATGGTCCATCTCGGCGGTGGTCAGTGGAATCGGCGGCGGCGTGATCCAGACATCGCGCGCAGTGGCCCCTTCGCCGTGGGCCTGCACCAGCGCCCGCGCATTGCCGGGGTTGGTTTCCAGGTGCAGCACGCGGTTGGCGTGGGCGTAGAGCACCGCATCGCTCTTGACCTGCTCGTAGGACGGCAGGCGGATCACCGAACGGTCGCGCGGCGGCACTTTGATCTTGCCCTGCATCGACGGCAGGCTCGGGTTGGGCACGAAGGTCAGCGGCCTGATGGCCGGGTTGGCATTCACCGGCTTTGCCTTGGCAGCCAGCACTGCGGGAGAGCCCGTGGCTTCGGCCTGCTGGGCCACCTCGGCGGCCTCGTCCTCACGGGCGCAGGTGGCGCCCTGCTCTTTCGCCTGCTCCGAAATCATCAGGTAGGGGTTGACATGCGCCTCGACGCGGCCGGGCGCATCGACATCGGTCGAATCGATCTCAAACCAGCCTTTCGCCGTCTGGTCGCCGCTGCGGCGGATGAAGGCGGTGCCGCGTATGTCGGTCATGGTCGCCAGCGTTTCGCGGGCGGCCAGGCGGTGCGCCACCTCGACCAGGGCGCGCTCGGCATTGCCGTAGAGCAGCAGGTCGCACTTGGCGTCGATGACGATGGAGCGGCGCACCTTGTCGGACCAGTAGTCGTAGTGGGCGATGCGGCGCAGGCTGCCCTCGATGCCGCCGAGGATGAGCGGCACGTCTTTATAGGCTTCGCGGCAGCGCTGGCTGTAGACGATGGCGGCGCGGTCGGGCCGCTTGCCGCCGATGTCGCCGGGCGTGTAGGCGTCGTCGCTGCGGATCTTGCGGTCGGCCGTGTAGCGGTTGATCATCGAGTCCATGTTGCCGGCGGTCACGCCCCAGAACAAATTGGGCTTGCCCAGCACCTTGAACGGCTCGGCGCTCTGCCAGTCGGGCTGGGCGATGATGCCGACGCGAAATCCCTGCGCTTCCAGCATGCGGCCGATCACGGCCATGCCGAAGCTCGGGTGATCGACATAGGCGTCGCCGGTGACGAGAATCACGTCGCAGCTGTCCCAGCCCAGCGCGTCCATCTCGGCGCGGCTGGTGGGCAGGAATTTGGCGGTGCCGAAGCGGGCGGCCCAGTACTTGCGGTAACTGGTCAGCGGCTTGGCGGCGCGGTTGAAAAACGAGACATCGAGGGGGGCGTTCATGAAGGCGATCTTGTGTAAAACCGCGAGGACTGCCTGATAGCCATACCTGCCCTGCGATTTTGGGTTAACCCATGATTTTAAGCGTTTACCCCGAGTCTGTACACCTGCAAGGGCACTGACAGCCGCCTGTCGGGCAGACACAAGCTCCCAGCGCCGATCACTCAGGCGGCACTGAGCGCCAACACGCTAAATCTGCGGAATGGCGGGCAAATCATCTGCCCGGCCATGCTAGATGCCGGCTGTCCGTGGCGTCTGAGCGCATTCGCTCATTCCTTAGTGGCGTCGCACGTGCTCGTGCGTCACATGCAGGCGATAAAGGCAACTGCCGAACCGAACACCTTAGCGGGCCAAGGCTTTGCGCCTTGCTGTGAGCCTCCAAGCCGCACCAAACCTGCACCGCAGGTAGAACAGATCACAAGCATCCACAGAAAACCAAAGCCAAGAAAAAATCTCAAGGCCCGTGCGCTGTCAAGGCCAGGCTTGGTACGCGCTAGCGGCTTCCAAAAGAATAGGCTTATGCAGGCCTTTTTAAGCTCTTTCGCCAAGCATTTCAGTAAATGGTAATTTTTGATCGGGTTACCTTTTACCTGTACGCTACTAGATAATAGGTTGATTATTGCTATAGATTGAGTTCACGAAGCATGCTAGACCAAACGACGACTAAAGGCTACAGAATCACTGCTTCTACCGGTATTCACAAGGGAGACCGTGACTATCAGCAGGATCAGGTGAACTTGTTAAGCCATCACCGCATTCCCGGCTGCATGTTAGGAATTGTTGCAGATGGCATGGGCGGGCGCAGCGGGGGACGCAAGGCATCGGATCAAGTCATGTTGACGGCAAAACAACTTTTTGATCGGTATTCACCAGAAACAGATGATGCGCCTTCAATGCTTAGACAAATCATCGAAGAAGCTCATATTGTCATCAAGCTCACCGCTATTTCTGCAGAGCAAGAGCCTCACAGCACACTTGCGGCATTTCTCATCAATCCAGCTGGTGACTGCTACTGGGTTCATACCGGTGATTCTCGTATTTACCATTACCACGGCAGTAAGCTTGTTTACAGAACGGTGGATCACTCTTACGTACAAACATTGGTTGACAAAGGGGAAATCAGCGAAGATGAGGCAAACAATCACCCGCAGTCAAATATCTTGATGGGCTGCCTTGGTGCAGAAGAAGCTCCACCCATTGCACAGCATTACATTCCGAAATTGCAACCCAATGACGTGCTCATGGCATGCAGTGACGGGGTCTGGCACTATTTCAGCAATAGTGAAATGGGTTCTGCTTTATCCATGCTCTCGCCCCGCGAAGCGACTGAATTCCTGATCCAGAAAGCTCAATCGCGCGCGCGAGGAGTAGGAGACAACTTATCGCTCGTGATCGTCAAGCTTGAGTCACTGAATTAGATTTTTCTATTATTCAGGTAAAGGCAGGGGTTTGGCTGCAGACTTGCCACGCTTTAACTGATCGGCTTCATTTTTGAGCCGGCGCTCTTGCGCTATTTTTTGACGCTCATTGAATATTTTTGCTTCTTCAGCAGCTGAAGCCTGTTTTTCACCACGCGCTTCTATTTTTTTCTGATGGCGAAGAAGTTTTTCGGCATTGGCATCACGCGCAGTCTTTTCATTTGACTGAATGGGAATTTCAACTTTCTGTTTATCTTCTTCTTTTTGCAGACGCGCTTTATAGCCTTCCACAGTTTTTTTACGACCGTCTGCCGCCTCTTGCAGTTTTGCAGGCGATGATTTTTCTTGGGTCTTGCGTAACTGCTCAGCTCCTTTTATTTTCCTGTCTTCATCGTTGAGCAAAATTTCCTGCCGCCTAAGTTCAGCCATCGCTTCACGACGCTTGGTATTGACATTTTTCAAACAACTATTGACTGCGAATTTTCTGTAACAGATAGCCTCTTCATTTAAAAAATCAGCCTCCAGTCGCTCCCGTTCTAGATTGACTTCCATTCGCTGCGCGTCAATGCTTCTAGGCTGGTCACCAGCTTGGGCATTTGCAGTTCCGCTGGCTGCACCCAGTAATGCCAGCAAGAATGACAGGATGGCAATTTTCATGTGAGAGTTGTGTCCACGGCTCTGTGTTCAAGTGCCAAAAATTCTATCGACTGCATTTCGTTCAGACGGGAAACAGTTCGCGGAAACTCATGCACCAGTGGGCCTTCGGTGTACAGCCCTTCCGGCGGTACGGCTGCGGACATAACCAGCTTGACTCGGCGGTCATATAGCACATCCACAAGCCAGGTAAAACGCCTGGCTTCAGATGCCATGCGAACAGGCATATGGGGCACATCGCTTAACAATACAGTATGGAACTGGGTGGCAATTTCCAGATAATCATTTTGAGACCTTGGACCTCCACACAGGGCCTTGAAATCAAACCACACCACGCCGCCTGCCCTGCGCCTGGCGTGAATTTCCCGGGACTCGATCTGAAGCACCGGGTTTTCATCGCGGGATGATGATGCCAGACGCTTGAAAGTCTCCGCCATTTCTTCATCAGCCTGGGCTCCCAGCGGACAGTGGTAGAGCCTGGCCTGCTCCAATGTGCGTCTGCGGTAATCAGTTCCATTGTCTACATTGATGACTTCAAGATGCGCCTTGAGAAGCTCAATGGCCGGAAGAATCCGGTCACGGTGCAATCCGTTGGGATACAGTTCGTCAGGATGAAAGTTTGAGGTGGTGACGAAGCCAACGCCATTGTCAAATAATGCCACCAGCAAGCGATGCAGAATCATCGCATCGGTAATGTCAGACACATGAAACTCGTCAAAACAAATCAGCCGATAGCGCTTGGCAATGCGCATGCCCAATTCATCAAGTGGGTTGGCGGTACCCTGAAGGTCGAGCAGTTCACGATGGACTTCACGCATGAACTCGTGAAAGTGAAGCCTCACTTTTCGCTTCAGTGGAACTGCATCAAAAAAGCAGTCCATCAAAAAACTTTTTCCTCGCCCCACACCACCGTGCATGTAAACGCCCCGTGGAATATGAGGCCGATTGATCAGTTTTTTGAACGCATTGGAACGCTGGTTTTTATAAACGGCCCACTCATCCGCACAGCGCTCCAGAGCTTCAACTGCGCGCAGTTGCGCCGGGTCGCTCGTGTAGCCACGCGCAACAAGTTCAGCCTCGTAGGCTGAACGTACCAGTTGTGTCACTAAGGTCAGTCCGTTAAAAATTCAGCGTACGCTTATCCACCGCCAAAGCGGCCTCCTTTGTGGCCTCGCTGAGTGAAGGATGGGCATGGCAGATCCGAGCGATGTCTTCGCTGCTGGCCCGAAATTCCATTGCCACAACACACTCAGCAATCAATTCGCTGGCCATGGGCCCAACAATATGAACGCCGAGGATTTCATCCGTGGTGGCATCCGCCAGCATTTTCACCATGCCTGTCGTATCACCCAGCGCGCGCGCACGGCCGTTGGCCATGAAAGGGAAAGTGCCAGCCTTGTAAGCACGTCCTTCAGCTTTCAACTGTTCTTCAGTCTGGCCCACCCATGCAATTTCAGGGTTTGTATAGATGACCCAGGGAATGGTGTTGAAGTTGACATGCCCATGCTGGCCAGCAATGCGTTCTGCCACTGCCACGCCTTCCTCTTCGGCCTTGTGCGCCAGCATCGGGCCGCGTACGACATCGCCAATGGCCCATACGTTAGCTAGATTGGTTTTGCACTCCTCATTGACCAATACCGCCCCACGCTCATCAAGGCTCAAGCCCACAGCTTCAGGATTCAGACCTATTGTGTTGGCTGTTCGGCCAATGGAAATGATGAGTTTGTCAACTTCCAGGGTCTGCGCTTCGCCTTTCGCATTGGAATAAGCGATAGAAACGCCCTTCTCACCATTCTTGATCTCGCCGACTTTCACACCCAGCTCGATTTTCAGGCCTTGCTTGACGAATGCCTTATGCGATTCTTTGGCGATTTGCTGATCGACTGCACCTAAAAAAGTGGGAAGTCCTTCGAGAATCGTCACCTCGGCACCCAGACGCCGCCATACTGAACCCATTTCCAGTCCAATCACACCGGAGCCGATGACGCCCAGTTTCTGGGGAACTGCACCAATGCGCAGCGCACCGTCATTAGACAAAATGTTGACTTCGTCGAAAGGTGCGTCCGGCAAGGCTCGGGCATTGGAGCCAGTCGCCACAATGATGTGCTTGCCAGAAATTTCTTCTTCGGCAGCGCCTGTGACCTTGATGTCGTAAGCGCCATCCTTGGCTGCAACAAAAGAGCCTCGACCATGGAAAAAAGTGACCTTGTTCTTTTTGAACAGGTAAATGATGCCATCGTTGTTCTGCTTGACAACTGTATCCTTGCGCCCAAGCATTTTGGCGATATTGAGATTCAAGCCAGAAACCTCAATGCCATGATCGGCAAAATGATGACCTGCCTGCTCAAAATGCTCGGATGACTGAAGGAGCGCTTTGGAGGGGATGCAGCCGACGTTGGTACAGGTCCCACCCAGCGCCGGACCACCTTTGGCATTTTTCCATTCATCGATGCAGGCTACGTTGAACCCTAGCTGGGCTGCGCGAATAGCCGCGATATAGCCGCCAGGACCGCCGCCGATGACGATCACGTCAAATTGTTTGGACATGTTTTTTCCAGTAAATTGATCTCATGGGCTGGCAATTACAAGCTGCCAGCGCCTCTCAGCGCCAATGGGATTTATTAAATATCGAACAACAGGCGGGCAGGATCTTCCAGCGCCTCTTTCATGGCGACCAGACCCAGCACAGCTTCACGGCCGTCGATGATGCGGTGGTCATAGCTCATGGCCAGGTAATTCATCGGGCGAATTACGATCTGGCCGTTTTCAACCACAGCGCGATCCTTGGTGGCATGAACGCCCAGGATGGCAGACTGGGGCGGGTTGATGATTGGCGTGGAAAGCATGGAACCAAAGGTGCCGCCATTGGAAATCGAGAAAGTACCACCAGTCATCTCTTCAATGCCCAGCTTGCCATCTTTGGCCTTCTGGCCATATTCAGCGATTTTTTTCTCGATATCGGCAAAACTCATCTGATCGGCATTTCGCAAGATCGGCACGACCAGACCGCGCGGGGAACCTACCGCAATGCCAATGTCAAAGTAGCCGTGATAGACAATGTCATTCCCGTCAACCGATGCATTGATCACTGGATATTTCTTGAGCGCATGAACTGCGGCCTTGACAAAAAAGCTCATGAATCCAATCTTGACGCCATGCTCCTTGCTGAAGGCATCCTGGAATTTCTTGCGCATTTCCATGACCGGTGCCATGTTGACTTCATTGAAAGTCGTCAAGATGGCATTGGTTGATTGAGACTGCAACAAACGCTCGGCAATGCGGGCGCGCAAGCGGCTCATTGGAACACGCTGCTCAGGTCGGTCGCCCAGATCAGGAGCCCTCACAGGCGCGGCCACTTTAGGCAAAGAAGTGGTAGGCGCGCCCGTGGGTATTGGAGGAGCAGCTACTGATTTAATAGCGCCTGCAGACGTTGCACCCAGCACATCACCTTTGGTCACACGACCATCCCGACCGGTTCCAGGGACAGTGCCGCTCGCCAGATTGTTGTCGGCCATTAATTTGGCAGCTGCCGGCATAGGCACGCCAGCCATGGCGCCACCTGCAGGAGCCGCTACAGCAACAGGTGCTGGCGCCTTAGCAGGGGGAACTGCTGTAGCAGCCGGCGCTGTCCCACCAGCCCTGGCTTCAGTATCAATTTTTGCAATGACCTGATCCGATACAACGGTTCCGCCATCGGCTACGACCAGTTCCACCAGCACGCCGGCCGAAGGTGCGGGAACTTCGAGAACCACCTTGTCGGTTTCAATCTCAATCAGGATTTCGTCAACCGTAATTGCGTCGCCTACCTTCTTTTTCCATTGCAGCATAGTGGCTTCTGCCACTGACTCAGACAACTGGGGCACTTTGATTTCTACGATAGCCATTTTGATTCTTTCGTTTGTTTTCTTGTTTTCAGGAGTGGCAAGACGCTTATTTGGTCAGGACAAAACCCTTCAACTTGGAGAATGCGCCATCAACCAGCGCTTTTTGCTGATCCTGATGCAAATGCGAGTACCCAACAGCAGGAGAAGCTGACGCTGCGCGTCCCGAATAACCCAGTTTTTGCCGCTCGAGCATGTTTTCATGGATATAGTGCTGCACAAAGAACCAGGCGCCCTGGTTTTGCGGTTCATCCTGGCACCATACGATGTCAACCGCATTAGGATATTTCTTCAGTTCGGCGGCAAAGGCTTTGTGCGGGAAGGGATAGAGTTGCTCAACACGCAGGACCACGACATCATCAATGCCTTTTTCCTCGCGCTTCTTGACGAGGTCGTAATAGACCTTGCCTGAGCAGGCAATAACGCGCTTGACTTTGTCGGCCTTTTTGAGTATCTCTTCCTTGTTTTCAGGAATCACTGTCTGAAAACTGCCCTTGGTGAACTCTGAAAGTGGCGAAGTCGCATCCTTGTTACGCAACAACGACTTCGGCGTCATGATGATCAGTGGCTTGCGCAGGTTACGAACCATCTGGCGACGCAACACATGGAAAATTTGGCTCGCGGTAGTAGGCTGAACAACCTGCATGTTCGCATCGGCTGACAGCTGCATGAACCGCTCAAGGCGCGCCGAACTGTGCTCGGGACCTTGGCCTTCATAGCCGTGCGGCAGCATCAGCGTGATGCCGTTGACACGGCCCCACTTGACTTCACCCGAAGCGATGAACTGGTCAATCACCACCTGCGCACCGTTGGCAAAATCGCCGAACTGCGCTTCCCATATCACCATGGTGCTTGGATCATTGGATGCATAGCCGTATTCAAACGCGAGGACGGCTTCTTCCGACAGGATCGAGTCGATCACGACAAACGGCGCCTGGTTTTCAGCAACGTTTTGCAAGGGCACATAAGTGCCTGTGTCCCACTTTTCACGGCTCTGGTCATGAATCACAGCATGGCGGTGCGTAAAGGTACCGCGGCCGCAATCTTCACCAGACAAGCGCACCGGATAACCGCTCGCCACAAGGGAAGCAAAAGCCATGTGCTCGCCCATGCCCCAGTCCACCGGAATATCGCCACGCCCCATTGCTGCGCGGTCGTCATACACCTTTTTGACCAGGTTGTGGGGTGTTACGGTTGAAGGAATCGTTGTGATTTTTTCGGCTAGGCGTTTCCATTCGGCCATTGGAATGGCGGTGTCGCCCGCATCAGTCCATTTCTTGCCAACATAGGCGCTCCAGTCCACCGCGTATTTACTTTTAAAATTGGTCAAGACCGGATCAAATGTGCTTTTTCCAGCATCGAGAGCAGCGCGCGTGGCCTTGACCATGTCGTCACCCAACGTTTCGCCCATGCCTTGTGCAGTCAGCTTGTCTGCATAGAGGCGGCGGGTTCCAGGATGCTGCGCAATTTTCTTATACATCAACGGCTGAGTCAGCGCCGGTGTATCCTGTTCGTTATGGCCTAGCTTGCGAAAGCAGATGATATCGACAACCACATCCTTGTGAAATTCCATGCGGAATTCGAGTGCCAGCTGGGTCGCCAGCACTACAGCCTCGGGATCATCACCATTGACGTGCAGCACTGGTGCTTCAATCATCTTGACCACATCGGTGCAATACAGCGTAGAGCGGCTGTCGCGCGGGTCACTGGTGGTAAAACCGATCTGGTTGTTAATCACAAGGTGGACCGTACCCCCAGTGAAGTAACCACGGGTTTCTGCCAGCGCCAATGTTTCCATTACAACGCCCTGCCCGGCAAAAGCGGCGTCGCCATGCACCAGCACAGGCAATACCTGTAAGCCTTTAGGGTCAGAACGGCGGTCCATGCGGGCACGAACCGAGCCTTCGACAACAGGATTCACAATTTCGAGGTGAGATGGATTGAAGGCCAGGGAAAGGTGAACCGGACCACCCGCTGTGGTCACGTCAGAGCTGAAACCCTGATGGTATTTCACATCGCCGCTAGGCAGATCTTCAGGTGCGGTGTGGTCAAACTCTGCGAAAAGGCTTGCAGGAACCTTGCCCAACGAATTAACCAGAACATTCAAGCGGCCCCGATGGGCCATGCCGATAACTATTTCCTGTACACCGACTTCACCACCACGCTGAATCAACTCATCCATGCTAGCAATAAAGCTTTCGCCACCTTCCAGCGAGAATCTCTTTTGGCCTACGTACTTGGTGTGTAAAAACCGCTCAAGTCCTTCAGCCGCTGTAAGGCGGTCCAAAAGGTGAAGCTTTTTTTCCTTGGTTAAATTAGGCTGACTGCGAATGCTTTCGAGCTTTTGCTGCCACCATCTTTTCTGGTTCTGGTCAGTGGCATACATGTATTCAGCGCCAATGGTCCCGCAATAAGTTTCACGTAGTGCATTGAGCAACTCACGCAGACTCATCGTTTCCTTGCCAAAGAAGGTGTTACTAGTATTGAACACTATCTCCTGGTCGGCATCGGTGAATCCATAAAAAGATGGATCGAGTTCAGGAATGTTGTCCCGCTCGGCACGCTTGAGCGGATCCAGATCGGCCCAGCGGGCGCCAACATTGCGATACGCTGCAATTAACTGCTGTACAGACGTACGCTTGCGACCCATTTCCGAGTCTGCACCACTGGCAACGACAACCTTGGTTTGACCCTGCTTGGCCCGCTCTGCAAAAGCATTGACGACTGGCAGATGCGGAACGTCTTTGGCGCTCGTGCCGTCCGTCGCTGGGACATTCTGGAGGGCGTCGAAGTATTCGCGCCAGTTGTCAGTGACGCTACCTGGGTTCGCAAGATAATTTTCATACATCTCTTCGACATAGGGAGCATTGCCGCCGAAAAGATACGTATTGCCTTGATAGGCTGTATAGACAGACGCAGGTAACTGCGAGTTTGAACTCATATCCGCTGACCTCCGTTTCCCTTTGGGAAACATTAGCTGGTTAAAGCTAGTTAATTAACCTTCCGCAACACGGCTGAACCGATTAGCGGATGCGACTGTGGCAAGGAAGGACCTTCAGAAACAGTGTAGATTGTGCCATCTTCCCTTTAGAAGGTGTAAGCACTGAAAATTTTTGCAGAAAAATTGACTATAGAAATCATCACCAGCTAACAGATGACGGTGTGTTTGATATTTTTTGTTTGATTGTTGGCTCTCTTAATCGATGCGATTCGGTGCTGTGCTGCGGCACTACCATTGCCCTATGGACTGGTAATGTGAATCCTTGAATTCAAAAAGCGAAAAGCCTGCTACTGATTTAGTAGCAGGCTTTACATACCCAATAAAGGATTTTTGGTGGGTTCTGCGAGATTCGAACTCGCGACCTACGGATTAAGAGTCCGCTGCTCTACCAGCTGAGCTAAGAACCCAATAAAATTTGGTGGGACGTGCGGGGGTCGAACCCACGACAAACGGATTAAAAGTCCGCTGCTCTACCAACTGAGCTA
>JAQGNK010000148.1 GCA_028291905.1 Polaromonas sp. | reverse complement strand
GCTGAGCCGGCGCTGGGCCAGGCGCTGCGAGGACGAGTTTGCGAGGCTTGAAAACCCGAACGCGCTGTTCGGCATCGTGCAGGGCGGCATGTTCGAGGGCCTGCGCCAGGAATCGCTGGAGCAGCTGGTGGCGATGGATTTCCCCGGCTACGCCATCGGCGGCGTGAGCGTGGGCGAGCCCAAGGACGAGATGCGCCGCATCATGGCGCACACGCCGCACCGCCTGCCCGCGCACAAGCCGCGCTACCTGATGGGCGTGGGCACGCCGGAAGACCTGGTCGAAGGCGTGGCCTCCGGGGTCGATATGTTCGACTGCGTGATGCCCACCCGCAATGCGCGCAACGGCCACATGTTCACCCGCTTCGGCGACCTGAAAAGCCGCAATGCGCGCTACAAGAGCGAAGAAGCGCCGGTGGACAGCACCTGCACCTGCTACGCCTGCCGGGGCCGCACGCTGCCCGACGGCACGGCCTCGGGGGCTTTTAGCCGCGCCTACCTGCACCACCTGGACCGCTGCGGCGAAATGCTCGGCCCCATGCTGGCCAGTATCCACAACCTGCACTACTACCTCAACCTGATGCAGGAAGTGCGCGACGCCCTGGACGCCGGGCGGTTTGGGGAATTCATGGTGCAGTTCAAGGCCGACCGCCGGCGCGGGGTCTGACGCATGAACATCAACCAGCAGCGCTGGATCGACCGCTGGGTCGGCATTCCTTTGTGCGCGGCGGTGTCCGGCTTCGATGCGCTGATGCGCCGATTCCGTCCCGCGCCGGCCAGGGATGCCGCGCCGCGCGCCATCGTGGTGATCCTGCTGTCCGAGATGGGCAGCCTGGTGCTGGCCAACGACATGTTCGCCCGGCTCAAGGCCCGCTACCCGAATGCGCCGCTGCATGCGCTGCTGTTCCGCAAGAACCGGGAAATCCTCGACCTGATGCGGGTCATGGACCCGGCGAACGTCCACACCGTCGATGACCGCTCGCTGCCCGCCCTGCTGTCCAGCCTGTGGAGCGCCATCAAGGCGCTGCGCGCCGCCCAGGTCGATGTGGCCATCGACTGCGAGCTGTTCTCGCGCATCAGCAGCCTGCTGTCTTATGCCAGCGGGGCCGGCGTGCGGGTGGGCTTTCACCGCCACACCCAGGAAGGGCTGTACCGGGGCTCGCACATCAACCGCCCGGTGCCCTACAACCACTACCACCACATCAGCGCCCAGTTCCTGACGCTGGCACGGGCGATCGACTCGACGGCAGTGCCGACGTCCAAGCTGCCAGTGCTCGGCATACCCAAGCCGCCGCCGCATGTACAGCTGGAGGCCAGCCTGATCGAGGGCATCCGCAGCCGGCTGGCGCAGGATTTCCCGTCGATCTCGGCCAAGCCGCTGGTGCTGGTCTATCCGGGCGGCGGCCTGCTGCCGATCCGGGCCTGGCCGCTGGCGTCCTACACCACGCTGTGCGAGGGCCTGGTGAGCGATGGCTGCGCCGTGGCGGTGATTGGCCTGAAGGACGACCAGGCGCTGGCGCGGCAGCTGGTCGCCGATGTGAAGATGGGCATCCCGAGCAGCCCGGTGATCGACCTGACCGGCTACACCCGCTCGATTTCCGAGCTGCTGGCGCTCTTTCATCTGGCGCGGCTGCTGGTCACCAACGACGGCGGGCCGGGCCAGTTCGCCGCGCTCACGCCGATCTGGACCTTGATGCTGTTCGGCCCCGAAACGCCCGGCCTCTATGCGCCGCTCACGCCGCAGTGCCATTCCTTCTACAGCCAGTGGCCCTGCTCGCCCTGCCTGACCGCCTACAACCACCGCACCTCCTACTGCGACGGCGACAACCAGTGCCTGAAGGTGATCCAGCCGGGCGCGGTCCTGGCCAAGGCGCGGGAATGCCTGGCGGCGCCCGCCATGGCCAGCGCCTGATGTCCAGGCTCAGAAGCTTCGCCGAGGCGCTGATCGGCCTGCTGCCGCCGCGCTTTCAGCCGATGCTGCGCTGGCGCTTCATCAAGTTCGGGCTGGTCGGCGGCAGCGGCACGGTCATCAACATCGTGGTGCTGTACCTGGCGCAGGAGCATCTGCTCGATGGCATTGCCGACTTCCACATGCGGCTGAATTATTCGATTGCCCTGGCCATCACCGTGGCGACCATCAGCAACTTCTACTGGAACCGGCGCCTGACCTGGCGCGACCGCACCCGCAACACGCAGCAGCCGGCGCTGCTGCTGTTCGCCAAATACGTGATGGCGGCCGCGCTGTCCATCGTGGTGCAGACGCTGCTGACCAAGTGGCTGGCGCTGCACCTGCACTACCTCATCGCCAACCTGATCTCCATCGTGCTGGCCAGCGTGGTCAACTTCATCGCCAACGACAAGCTGACGTTTCGCCGACAGCCGGCAAAAATACCGCTGTCCGGCAGGGGCAAACGCTAGAGCGGAGCCGGCTTGACTTTCAATCGCGCCCTTCAAGACACCCGGTGTTTTTATGACCCGATTTCCAGACAGTGGCTTTTCGCTATTGAATTCATAGCTGTTGGTGCAGACAGTTTCTGCGCCAGCGGCCTGTTTGATGCCTAAAAACGCTTTCTGACCCAAGCCCATGCGCGCCAGCCACTTTTCCATCCCTTAATGCCCATGACGACACTGCATGAACAACCCGCCGCCCGCCTTCCAGCGCACCTGATCTGGATTAGCCTGGCCGTCATCGTGGCGCTGGGCTACCTGTTCGGCCTGGGCGGCGACCATATCCCGCGCAACGGTGACGAGCTGGTGTATGCCAACATCGCCCGGCTGACCGCCGCCAGCGGCCACTGGCTGCCGCTGCAAAGCGCCTGGGACTTCATGCGCAACACCAAGCCGCCGCTGCTGTTCTGGCAGGCCATGGTGGTCGGCGGCTGGGGCGAGCACTGGACGCTGCTCAGGCTGCGCCTGCCCAGCCTGGCCTATACCTGGGGCATTGCGCTGATGGTCGGGCTGCTGACCTGCCGCATCGTTCGCGGCAGCACACCAGCGGCCAGCGCCGACACCGCCACGGCAGCGCAAGGAAATCGAAACGCCATGACCCTGGGCGCCATTGCCGCGCTGGTGTACCTGTCCTTCTTCACCACCTACCGCTACGGCCGCCCCTACCTCACCAGCGCCGCCGAGACCTTCTGGCTGTTCGGCGTCTTCTTCGCCCTGGCCTGGTCGCCCGCGAAGCTGATGGCGTCAACGTGGAAATTCCCGCTCATCGCCGGGCTGGCGGTCGGCATCGGCTGCCTCTACAAATCGTTCGTCATGGTGGTGCCGGTCGGCTTCGGCCTGGCGCTGTGCTACCAGGTGGTGGGCGCCCAGGCGACGCCGTGGAAGCTGCTGCGGCCCGGCGCGCTGTCCGACGGTTTGAAGATTGCGGGGAT
>JAQGNK010000508.1 GCA_028291905.1 Polaromonas sp. | reverse complement strand
ATGTGCGTGTTGAGCGCCGTCACCAGCATCAGTGAGCGGTCGACCAGCTCGGTGATGCGCTCGCGGTTCGGCTCGATGCCGACGGCGCAGTGGTCGTTGAAGCTCACCATGCCGTCGGCCAGCAGGCGCACGCTCTGCAAAAAGTTGTGGGCGATCATCGGGCGGAACACGTTCAGCTCGAAATTGCCCGAGGCGCCGCCGAAATTGATCGCCACGTCGTTGCCGAACACCTGCGCGGACAGCATTGTGACGGCTTCGCTTTGCGTCGGGTTGACCTTGCCCGGCATGATGGACGAGCCCGGTTCGTTCTCGTGAATACTCAGCTCGCCGATGCCGCTGCGCGGGCCGCTGGCCAGCCAGCGCACGTCGTTAGCGATTTTCATCATGCTGGCGGCCAGGGTTTTCAGCGCGCCATGGGCATGCACCAGCGCATCGCAGGATGCCAGCGCCTCGAACTTGCTGGGCGCGGTGACGAAAGGCAAAGCGGTCAGCGTTGCCAGCTCGGCGGCCACCAGTTCCGCATACCCCTTGGGCGCATTCAGCCCGGTGCCCACGGCGGTGCCGCCCAGCGCCAGTTCATAAAGATGCGGCAGCGCGGCCCGCACATGCGCCTCGCCGTGCGCCAGCTGCGCCACGTAACCCGAGAATTCCTGGCCCAGCGTCAGCGGCGTCGCATCCTGCAGATGGGTGCGGCCGATCTTCACGATGTCTTCAAAATCGCTGGCTTTTTGGGCCAGCGTGGCGCGCAGCTTTTCAATCGCCGGCAGCAGCCTGTTCGTGATGCCCTCCACCGCCGACACATGCATCGCGGTCGGAAACACGTCGTTCGATGACTGGCTGCGGTTCACGTCGTCATTCGGATGGATGAGCCGTGCATCGCCGCGCTCGCCGCCCAGCATTTCGCTGGCCCGGTTGGCCAGCACTTCATTGACATTCATGTTGGTCTGGGTGCCCGAGCCGGTCTGCCAGACCACCAGCGGAAATTCGCCCACATGCCAGCCTGCAATTACCTCATCGGCCGCGGCTACGATGGCCTTGGTTTTTGTCTCGTCCTGCAGTCCCAGCGCCTGGTTGACCAGCGCCGAGGAGCGTTTGATCTGCGCCAGCGCCCGGATCAACTCGACCGGCTGGCGCTCGCCGGAAATGTCGAAGTTCTGCAGCGAGCGCTGCGTCTGCGCACCCCACAGCCGATCGGCCGGAACGTCGATGGGGCCAAAGGTGTCGCGCTCGCTGCGCGTTGGGCTGGGGCCGGAACTCGGGCTGGGTGTATGCATGGGGTGGGGCCTGACCTGTCAAAATAGAGGGCGGTAGATCCAGCATACCCGCGAATAAAAGTAATCAAAAGCAAGCCCTGTCAGCTGATGCTGCCAGTCTCGCTCAAGACCATGACCTCCATCACCCAAGGTAACCTCATCGAATAAAGTCAAAGGTGAATCGCTGTATGTTCACTCTGATTTTCAGCGCGATTCGCCGCTTGCGCTCCCCAGGCGATCGACTTGGTCCCTTTGTTTTTTCGGGTAAGTTTCTTGGGTATTGAAACGCTTGCTGCATAAGCGTTGTGGCTAGGCAACTGCTTGTTTTTGGCTGCAGCCCCTGATGGCTTGCGCACTGTGGCGTTATTTAACGGGAAGATGTGGCCAACGCCCTGCTGAAGACGTTGAAAATCGTTCAACCCAGAATTCGTGCCGGCTGAGATGGTCGTGCATCAAGCGGCATATCAATCAAGAAAGTCGTCCCACTTGCGACCGAGTTGTCAACCACGACAGTGCCGCCATGGCTTTCTGCCACTGCCCGGATAAAAGGCAGGCCTATGCCCCAACCTTCCTTCTTACCCGTCATGGCAGCCTGCGCTCTCTGAAAAAGATGAAAAATATTATTGGTTTCATGAAATGGAATTGGGTTGCCTACGTTATGTACGGACAGTGACAACATTTCCTTCAGGCAGTCTAGTGTTATCGAAATGGGTGTATTCGGTGCGCCATATTTCATGGCGTTGCCAATCAGGTTTTCCAGCGCACGCCTGACCTGTTCATAGCACCAGAACACTTCGGTGGACTTCCCAATGATTTTGAAGCTTTGCCCGTGCGCAGCTTCGGCCTGAACACAGACTTCTCTTACAAGCTCCAAAATGTCAAACTTGCACAGATCAAGCTGAAGCCGCCCGCCACGTTGGAACACCATGAAATCGAGCAGTGCATGCACCATTTCATCCACGCGGCGAATATTGGTAAAAATCCTGGCCGCGCTTTCATTTATTGCCGGTGAATCCGCTGTCCGGACGATCAGTTCGGCATTGGCACTGGCTGCCGCCAATGGGTTTCTGATGTCATGCATCAGGGCCAGCATGACTTGTTCGCGCATCGCCGCCACTGCGACACCATGTCCACTGACGGCTTCCCTGATGGCTTCCTCCATGAAAGCATCTATTCCCTGCAATTCATCTTTTTTGAATGCGATGCCATTGATGTTCATGACGTCAAGCAAAGCGGTTCTCAGTAGCTGGCATTCAAAGACGATTTCCTTGGGGCCATAGTTCGTCAGCCGAGCGCGTTCACCCCCGTGTTCGATGGCAATGGCCGTTGCAGATACAGCATCTGGCGACCGATATTTAGGGGTCAGCGATTCGGCCATGTCATCGTAGAGCGACGGCAAGGTATTCATGAGAATGGGATGCGTCAGAAGCTTGGCCTCTTGAATGCCATGCCGAACTCTTTCCCCCCACTCAGCAAAAACCTCATCTTTAAGCTCCAGCATTTTTCGCGACGTTGGCGACAGCTTGAACTCATGGCGATTCTGATCGGTAGGGGAACCAATGTCCGTCCTGCGCACAATCAAATGACGGTCGTAGGACAGGATAAGCCGAAAGCCATGCGGCCTATGCACGGGGTCAATCGCGGTGTGGGGCAGGTTGTGCATTGACATTTCTTTGTAGCGCGCCGTATGCCAATACTTTCATCAACCGCAGGCGCAAGCATGTTGATAATCGCTCTATAAGTTAGAGCGGTTTATACATGCGAACACTTCGCGCATGCAAGTCAATTCTCTACCATGGTGGGTATTTACCTACGCCCCCGAATGCTTTCAACGTATGCCAAGCGGCTTGGGAGCAAGCAATGACAAGGCGGATTTAATCGTGTAGATGACAAGCAATGTGCCGGTCAGGTCGCCGGCGACCATCACCAGGAAACCCTGGACAAGGTTGTCCTGCCCCTGCAAGGCGAACCAGATGTGGTGCAGCAGCGGGCTGGCCACCGAGTAGGCGACGATCAAGACCAGCAGCCGTTTGGGTGTGAGGTTCGACAGCGACGCAAGCAGCCCGTATTCGTGTTGTGCAACACGGTAGATCGCATAAGGCGCAAGCGTTGCAAGAATGCCGCCGGCAAACGCCCGCGCAGGGTCATCGCGAAAGAAATAAAAGTAGGAAACCAGCCATGACACCAGCAATAGCCCGACTGCTCCGGCTTCTGCGAACAGCAGGGTGGACAACAGTCGTATGCCTGCAGGCAAGTAGATCCAGTTGATGCCGCGTGCAAACTCAAAGCGCGTGAAAAGCCACTCGTTGATGGCCAGCATTGCAACGAAGAGCACCATCGTTGCGAGAACCATCAGGGCCTGTAGCCGGAGTTGCGTGATGTTCATTCGGGTAGCGATAAGATTGAACTAACTTTTGTCACGGTGTTTCGCGCATTCAAGAGTAACTTGAAAGCTAGAAGGCTGCAACAAATTGATACGAATATGAAAACAAAACCGTCTACAGGCGTCTATCTCCGGTTCTTGCAACTGGCCGAAGCCATACGCGGATTGCCTTCCTTGCCGGCGCTCGACCCACTGGAAGAGCGCATCCTTGCGTTGATTGCGCGCGCCGGCGAGCAAGAGGAGCGGCTATGCGTTCGGGACATGATGTCTAAAGAGCAACTGGGCGCGCCCGCCACCATTCATACCCGCCTCAAGTCGATGCGTGCGAAGGGCTGGATCATGCTCTCGGACACCGAGGATGCCCGGCGCAAGCAAATCGAACTCACCCAGGATGCGGTGCGCTACTTTGCCAAGCAGTCAAAGTGCATGGTCGAGGCCACCAAGAGCTGCGCATAGCAAGTCGCGGCCACCGGGCTGCTGTTCAGCAGCGTGCGGGATAATTGGGAAAACCCCCTGCTCCACCCTGCAAAAAAGCCCATGACCACGATCAAACAAGCCGACCTCATCGAATCCGTTGCCGCCGCCCTGCAATTCATCAGCTACTACCATCCGGCCGACTACATCGCCCACCTGGCGCGTGCCTACGAGCGCGAGCAAAGCCCGGCCGCCAAGGACGCCATCGCGCAGATACTGACCAATAGCAAGATGAGCGCCACTGGCCACCGGCCGATCTGCCAGGACACCGGCATCGTCAATGTGTTCCTGAAAGTCGGCATGGACGTGCGCTGGGAGGGCTTTACCGGCAGCCTGGACGACGCCATCAACGAAGGCGTTCGGCGCGGCTACAACCACCCCGACAACACCCTGCGCGCCTCGGTCGTGGCCGACCCGCAATTTGACCGCAAGAACACCAAGGACAACACGCCTGCGGTGATCTTCACCGAGATCGTGCCCGGCGGCGCGCTGGACATCACCGTCGCAGCCAAGGGCGGCGGCAGCGAGA
>JAQGNK010000101.1 GCA_028291905.1 Polaromonas sp. | reverse complement strand
AACGCTTTGCCCACCGGGCGCACGCGCCATGCTACGTTTTCAATAGCTGCCAGCGCAGGCAGCTAATGCGCCAGAAGCCTTATTCAGGCTTCAAAGGCCGGGGAATTTTCTTGAGCTTGATGAGGCGGCTGGTCTCGATCTTGTCCTTCTTCACCTGCCGCTCGGCGTCCAGCAGTTGCCCGGCCGCCAGCCAGCGGCCGAACTCCTCGGGCGTCTCCAGCGTGATCCGGCCCAGCGTGCCGGCGCGAAATTCATAGATCACGATCTCGGCGGCCTTTTGCAGGTTGATGCGGCCTTTCGTCAGCACCGCGCCGCGCTTGCGGCCAATCTCGGCCAGCAGCTGTTCGTCGGTGATCTCGGGCTCAAGCTCGACCTTGTAGCGCGACGCCAGCATGTTCGGATAGTTCGGAATCAGGTAGTCCAGCAGCTCCAGCGCCACCTCTTCCTCTTCAAACGCGTTGCGGCCGATGGCGCCGCTGGCGGCCAGGTTGTAGCCGCTTTTCGCCACGATGATGCGCGGCCACAGCATGCCGGGCGTGTCCCATAAATAAAATCCATCGGCCAGCACCAGGCGCTGCTCGATCTTGGTGATGCCGGCCTCGTCGCCGGTCTTGGTGGCGCGCTTGCCGGTCAGGGTGTTGATGAGGGTGGATTTGCCGACGTTGGGAATGCCGCAGATCAGCACCCGCATTGGCTTGACCATGCTGCCGCGCGTCGGGGCCAGCGCGTGGCAGGCCTCGATCAGCGACCTGGCCGGCGCGCTCATGCTGGCGTCCAGGCCGATGGCGCGGGTGCCGGGCTGGCTGTTGTAGTGCTCCAGCCAGAGCGCGGTGCGCGCCGGGTCGGCCAGGTCCTGCTTGTTAAGCACCTTGAGCGCCGGCTTGGCGCCGGTCAGCTCGGCCAGCATCGGGTTGGCGCTGGAGCCGGGCAGGCGGGCATCGAGCAGCTCGATCACCACGTCGATTTCCTTGATGCGCTCGGCAATCGCCTTCTTGGTCAGGAACATGTGACCGGGGAACCACTGAATGGCCATTTTTTCTCTCTTTGCTTTCGTCGCTGTGCGGTAGGAAGGCGGGACCAGGCATGGCCGGGGCGCCGGCCTGCATTGTGAACGCTTTGGCCACTGCGCCAGTCGGTTCAGTTTTTACAGTCCAAGGGTAAACCCGCCCATAAGCGACATCGGCGCCCTCCTACAAAAGCTTGCCGGCACGCTGAACACAAGATAAGGGTTATGACCTCTTTCACCATTCAAGACCTTTTTCTTCACCAGAAGCTCACCGACCTCCACTGCCTGCCCGGCCTGGGCCAGGCCGCTGCTACCGTCCAGTCGGTGGACCGGGAGGGCGACACCTATGCCTCCTGCATCTGGGCCTTTTCAGCCGACGGCAGTGCGCCACGCCAGCTCACCCGCGGCCCCAAGCAGGACCAGTCGCCGCGCTGGTCGCCCCAGGGCGACCAATTGGCCTTTCTGTCGAGCCGCGCCGGCGGCGTGTCGCAGCTGTATGTGATGCCGCTGGACGGCGGCGAGGCGCGCCAGGTCGGCCCCGCCAGGCAAAGTGTCAGCGCCTTGCGCTGGATGCCCGATGGCCAGTCGCTTCTGGTCACCGCGCAGGTCACCAAGAACCCGGACTTGCGCGGCGCGCTCGGCGAGGCGCCGCCCCGGCCCGGGAACGCGCCGGAGGTCTGCTGGCGCCTGCCGTATAAATCCGATGGCGTGGGCTACATCCTGAACCGCCAGTTCCACCTGTTCAAGACCGGCCTGGACGGCAGCCAGCAGCAGCTGAGCGACGGCGCCTTCGACGTGATGGGCTTCGAGGCGTCGCCCGACGGCAGGCAGATTGCCTACAGCCGCTCGCGGGAAGGGCGCTATGCCCATAACAGCGACCTGTGGCTGTGCGACAGCGATGGCGGCAACCATCGCCGGCTGACATTCGACTACGCGACCGTGCTGCAGCCGGCCTGGTCGCCCGACGGCCGCTGGATTGCCTTTGGCGGTGCCGAGCGCGAAGGCGACGGCCAGACCAGCCTGTTCCTGCTGGAAGTCGCCACGGGCAAGGCTGCGCACCTGGGCTCGACCGACCTGGAGCTGGCCAATCCGCAGAACCTGCACTGGCGCGCCGACAGCCAGGCGCTGCTCATGACCCGCGCCTTTCATGGCCGGCATGAAATCGTCTCGCTGTCGGTGCCGGGCGGCCAGTTGGCCGTGCTGGTCGGCGGCAACCGGCAGTTCGGCGTGTTCGGCTGGAACCAGGAAGACTTTTTCTACAGCGCCAACACACCTACCGAAGCTTGTGAACTGCATGCCTGCGCCGGTGGCAGCCAGCCGGAAAGGCAGATCAGCCAGCTCAACCCGTGGTGGACCGAGCGCACGCCGCTGCAGCTGGAAAACAGGCAGTTCCGTGTGCCCGACGGCCAGGGCGGGCTGGAAACCATCGAAGGCTGGCTGCTGCGCGCCAAGGGCCAGCAGGGGCCGGTGCCGCTGCTGTGCGATGTGCACGGCGGGCCGGGCGCCTACACCCTGCTCGACTATGAAACCAACGTCTATTGGCAGGCGCTGTGCGCCAGAGGCTGGGGCGTGCTGATGCTCAACCCGGTGGGTTCGAGCAGCTTCGGCCACGGGTTCTGCGAACGGCTGGCGGGCCAGTGGGGCGAGCTGGACCTGCCGCAGCATCTGGCGGCGATCCGGCAGCTGCAGGAAGAAGGCGTGTGCGACGAGCGTTTGGCGATGGCCGGCAAGTCGTACGGCGGCTTTTTCACCAGCTGGGCGATTGGCCACACCGACCTGTTCCGCGCCGCCGTGGTGATGGCGCCGGTCGGCAACATCGAAACCCACTATGGCACTTCGGATGGCGGCTACTATGCCGACGCGCTGTACATGGGCAGCGCCCCTGGTTTTGACCGCCAGCTGGCGCGCAGGCTGTCGCCGCTGCACCATATTGAAAAAGCCACCACGCCCACGCTCTTCCTGCAGGGGAAGGAAGACGAGCGCTGCCCGAAATGCCAGAGCGAGGAGCTGTTTGTCAGCCTCTACCGGGCCGGCCAGACGCCGGCCGAGATGGTGCTCTATCCCGGCGAAGACCATCATTTCCTGGGGGAGGGCAAGCCGTCGTGCCGCCAGGACGCAGCCCAGCGCATCATCGACTGGATCAGCCGCCACATCGGCCAGCCGGCCCCTGCCATGCGCGCCGGCCAGGGCCAGCCGGATGCCGAGCAAGCGCAAACCGCGTCGGCTTGAAGCGGCTGGGCGCTGCTTGCCGGAGCCCTTTCGTTGAAGGGGTTTTGGAGGCCGGCGGCCTCCTTCAAGGACAATAGGCCGGATTTTCAACACCCTGACCTCCTTCATGCCGCTGCCCAACGCCCCCACCCGCCGCCCCAACAACCCCACCACCCGCCAGGCCGACAAGAAGGCCAACAACGACCTGCTGATCAAGGGCGTCCTGTGCGTGCTGATCGGCCTGGGCGTGGTGGTGTCGCCCTACTTCATCACCTCGCCCGGCATGCAGGGCATTGTGGCCAATTCGTCGCTGGTCGGCTGGTTCGCGCTGGTGCTGGGCTGCGCCTTTCTCGGCCTGCACCTCAAGCGGCGCCTGACGGCGCAGGTCAAGCAGTAACACTGTCGCCCTGCCCGCTCAGAACATGAGGCACATTGCCTTGCCTGAAGCACCCGCTGGCCTCTTGGCCCTGTGCCCGCCCGGCAGCCGCGAGCAGGCCCAGGCGCTGTTTTCTCACCTGCTGCAGTGCGCCGGCGACCGGGGCATCAGTCTGCGCCAGCCCCCGCCCGAGCCGACGAGCTGCTGCGGGCGCGGCTGCAACGGCTGCGTGTGGGAAGGGTTTTACGCCGCCGCCGACTACTGGCGCGAAGAAGCCCTGCTGCGGCTGCAGCCTTGAACTGCGGCGCCCACCCGTCAGCACCAGGTTTCTACCCCTCACATCAAGACGGACAAAATACATGACGATGCGAATCCTGGTGATCGGCGCCGGCGCGGTGGGCGCCTATGTCGGCGGCCTGCTGGCGCGGGCCGGCCATGACGTGACCTTCGGCGTGCGCGGCGCGGCACTGCAGGCGATTTCAAGCCACGGCATTTCTCTGCTCGGGCCACGTGGCGACTGGCGCATCACCGATGTCAAGGCAGCGGATGCGGCTTCATTTGATAGCAGCGGGCAAGCGCCGCCTGAACTGGTGCTGTCCTGCGTGAAGCTGTACGACGCCGAAAGCTCGGCGCGGCAATGGCGCGGCGCGCTGGAATCGGCCGGCGCGGTGATCAGCCTGCAAAACGGCATTGACGGCGCCGAGCGGATCGCGCGCGGCGCGCCCGGTGCGCGGGTCTACGGCGGGCTGGCCTATGTGGCGGGCCGGCTGGAGGCGCCGGGCGTGGTGCGCTACCTGTCCGATATGTCGTCCATCACCTTCGGCGGGCCGGGCGCGGCCGGCGACCCGCTGCTGCAAAGGTTTGCCGGTGCGGCCAATGCCACCGCCGGCGCCGACGCGTTGCAGGCCCGTCTGGTTGAAGACATCCAGAGCGCCCAGTGGGCCAAGTTCACCATGCTGGCGACCAATGCCGCCCTGACCTGCCTGGCGCGCCAGCCGGCCGGCGTGGTCTATCACGATCCGGACCTGCTGGCGCTGGCCGAAGCCTCGATTGCCGAGGTGATGGCGGTGGGCGCGGCGCAAGGAATTCCCTTTGCGGCCACCCAGGCGCAGGACGCGCTGGCGCTGCTGCAGGGTTTTCCGCCGGAGCTGTATGCCTCGATGCACCACGACTTGGCGGCGGGCCAGCCGCTGGAGCTTGACGGC
>JAQGNK010000100.1 GCA_028291905.1 Polaromonas sp. | reverse complement strand
ACTGGCGCTGTTGGTCTTGGCCAGCGCAGCCAAGCTGGGTCGGCAGTGCAGGGCGAAGGTGGCGATGGCTCGCTCCGGCAGTTTGCCGGCTGCCGCTGGCGGGGCAAGCTGCGGCGCTGCTACGCGTTCACCGCATCCAGCAGCCTTGCGCAGGCTGCGAAAATAGCGCCATGAACTTTCAGAAAATCCTTATTCCAGTGGCCGGCGTGGCGGCGGTCGCGGTGGCCTACAACTTGGCTGGCTGGTCCGGCGTGGCCGTGATCGCCACCGGGCTGGTGATGTGGCTGCTGCTGCATTTCACCCGCATGATGAACGTGCTCAAGCGGGCCGCTAACCAGCCCATCGGCTATGTCGCCAGCGCTGTCATGCTGAACGCCAAGCTGCAGCCCGGCATGACGCTGCTGCACGTCATCGCCATGACCCGCTCGCTGGGCCAGCTGCAGTCCGAAAAAGATGTGCAGCCCGAGGTGTTTTGCTGGACCGACGGCACCCAGTCGCATGTCACCTGCACCTTCGTGGGCGGCAAGCTGGCCAGCCATGAGCTTTTCCGGCCCACCGCAGTCCAGCTGCCCCCCGCGCCGTAAAATCATCGTTTCGGGTGGCGCGGCGGCAGGCGCCGCCAGCCATCCGATCCGGCAGACCCATTCAAAGACAACCTTCACTCACAGGATCACTCATGTCCCCAGCAACCCCTTCCATGGCAGACCGCGACGGCAAAATCTGGATGGATGGCCAGATGGTCGAGTGGCGCGACGCCAAAATCCATGTGCTCAGCCACACCCTGCACTACGGCTGCGGCGCCTTCGAGGGCGTGCGCGCCTACAAGCTCGATGGCGGCGGCACCGCGATCTTCCGGCTGGAGGAGCACACCGAGCGGCTGTTCAACAGCGCCAAGATCCTGCGCATGAAGATCCCGTTCACGCCGCACGAAGTCATGCAGGCCCAGCTGGCCGTGGTGCGCGAGAACAAGCTGGAAAGCGGCTACATCCGTCCGCTGACCTGGATCGGCTCCGAAAAGCTCGGCGTCAGCCCCAAGGGCAACACGATTCACCTGATGGTCGCCGCCTGGACCTGGGGCGCCTACCTGGGCGAGGAGGGCATGAAGCGCGGCATCCGCGTCAAGACCAGCAGCTTCACCCGCCACCATGTCAACATCACCATGATCCATGCCAAGGCGGTGAGCAACTACACCAACTCGATCCTGGCCAACATGGAAGCCACCGACGACGGCTACGACGAGGCGCTGCTGCTCGACCCGCAGGGCTTTGCCTCCGAAGGCGCCGGCGAGAACCTGTTTATCGTGCGCAAGGGTGTGGTCTATACGCCTGATTCGAGCGCCGGCGCGCTCAACGGCATCACCCGCAACACCATCTTCAGCATCTGCAAAGACCTTGGCATCGAGATCAAGGAAAAGCCGATCACCCGCGACGAAATCTATATTGCCGACGAAGCCTTCTTCTCGGGCACGGCGGCCGAAGTGACACCGATCCGCGAGCTGGACCGCATCGAGATCGGCGCCGGCTCGCGCGGCCCGGTCACCGAGAAAATCCAGGCGGCGTTTTTCGACATCGTCAACGGCCGCAATCCAAAATACGCCGAGTGGCTCACCCGCATCTAGGCCCGCAGCTTATTTGGCCCACTTTCCCAGGAAACACACCATGAGCGAAAACCATCAGGCCCCCAAGGGCGCCGTCGTCGAGGTGCTGGCCAGCCAGCTGAACAGCCACGGCGGCGTGTTCTGCCCCAACCCGAACATGCCGCTGTGGAGCACCCATCCCAGGGTTTATCTGGGCTTGTCCGAAAGCGGCCAGGCGCGCTGCCCCTACTGCAGCACGATGTACAAGCTCAAGGACGGCGAGCATTTCAGCGTTCACCACTAGGCCGCCACGCTCCGCCGCTGCGCGGGTCACTGCCCCCCGAGGGGGCGGCCGCGCCTGTGGCCTGGCAAAGCCAAGGATGTTGCCTCCACGGTCGCCCACTTCGTGTGGCTCCTTGCCCCCCAAGGGGGCTGCTGCGCCTGTGGCCCGGCAAAGCCGGTTCCACGGCCCCCGGCTGGATGGGATGGAGCGCTCCTACGTTTGCTGTTGTGCCCTGCGGCACTGGCCATTAGGAACAACCTGTTCGGCGGCCAATAAGTCGTCAAACCAGAAATGACCAATGCCCTCGTCATCGCTCCGCAGTGGATCGGCGACGCGGTGATGACCGAGCCGCTGCTGCGCCGGCTGCACGCCCGTGGCGAGCGGCTCACGGTCGGCGCATTGCCATGGGTGGCCCCGGTGTACCGCGCCATGCCGCAGGTGGCCGACGTCATCGAATTCCCGTTTGCCCATGGCGGCCTGCAATTCAAGGCCCGCCGCAGCCTGGCCAAGCGCATCGAGGGTCAGTTCGACCGGGCCTATGTGCTGCCCAATTCGCTCAAAAGCGCGCTGCTGCCGTTTCTGGCGAGCATTCCCGAGCGCATCGGCTACCTGGGCGAGGCGCGTGTCGGCCTGCTCACCCACCGGCTCAGGAACCCGAAGGACAAGCCGCCGATGGTGGCGTTTTACTCGGCCCTGAGCGGCGAGACCGGTCTGGAAGCCGACCGGCCGCAACTGCGCATCGATGCGGCGGAGATGGCGCCAACGCTGAAAGAATTGGGCTTGCGGCAGGGCGGCTATGTGGTGTTTGCGCCGGGCGCCGAGTTCGGCCCGGCCAAGCGCTGGCCGGCCCGGCATTTTTCGGAACTCGCCGCCCGGCTGGCGCTGCCGGTGGTGCTGCTGGGCTCGGGCAAGGAGGCGCTGCTCTGCGACGAGATTGCCGCGCCGGTGAATGCCAGCCAGCCCGGCAAATGTTTGAGCCTGGCCGGCAAGACCTCGCTGCCGCAGGCGCTCGCCCTGATCGCCGCCAGCCACGCCACCATCAGCAACGACTCCGGCCTGATGCATGTCGCCGCCGCGCTCGGCGTGCCGCAGGTGGCGATCTTCGGCTCGTCCAGCCCGCTGCACACGCCGCCGCTAAACGACAGGGCCAGCGTGCTCTGGCTCAAGAACGACCCCGCCTACCAGCCGCCGCTGGACTGCTCGCCCTGTTTTCAGCGCGAATGCCCACTCGGGCACATGCGCTGCCTCAACGACATCGGGGCCGGGCGGGTGCTGGCGGCGCTGGGTTGAGGCCCTGGCTTGGCGTGCTTTATTTTCAGCGCGTCCAGGCCATCAGCCGGATCATATGCAACACCCGCCTGCTGGCTGCAGAGCCGCGCCCGAGCCAGGCGATGGTTCAAATACGCGGCTGGCGCGATGGCCTACGGCGATTTCACACCCGCCCTGGTCTTCTTTTTACTTGCTCAAGAAAATCACCTGCAGACATCTTGAGTTTGATGACGCATAATCCAGGGTTGCGGATGACAAAACATTCGCACAAGTTAGGTGATCGGTTCGTTTCGCGCGCTACGGCGGTACTTTTTAGATTTGTTGTGCTTTCGGGACCCCATCGCTTTTGTTTTATATGTTTTTTTAAGGAGTCCTCATGGGCAACAAACTTTACGTCGGCAACCTGCCTTACACCGTGCGCGATGAAGACTTGCAACAGTCTTTTGGCGAATTCGGCTCTATCACCAGCGCCAAAGTCATGATGGAACGCGACACCGGTCGCTCCAAAGGCTTTGGTTTCGTCGAAATGGGCAATGATGCCGAAGCACAAGCCGCAATCGCCGGCATGAACGGCCAGTCGCTCGGCGGCCGCAGCATCACCGTGAATGAAGCCCGTCCGATGGAGGCACGTCCTCCCCGCACCGGCGGCTTCGGCGGCGGTGGCGGCGGCTACGGTGGTGGCGGTGATCGCTCCGGCAGTGGCGGCTACGGCGGCGGCGGCGACCGTTCCGGCGGTGGCGGCTACGGTGGTGGCGGCGGCGGTCGCGGCGGCTACTAAGCCCTGCAACCCCGGTCAACGGCAGAAATGCCGTTGCACACACGCCGTCTCAGCCCTGCGCTGAGCAAGGCATAAAAGGCTTCAAAACTTTGGTTTTGAAGCCTTTTTGCTTTGCAGGCATGAAGCCATCACCTCTAAGTTGGCTTGGAGAATGGCCATGGCGCACGCGCTGATGTCGAGTTGAAAGGAATTTGGCAGTTGCTTCAAGTCGTTATTTTCGCCCTGGGCCGCGCGGAAGGCTGACTCTTTGATGTTGCAACGTCAGCCAGTTCGTCAAGCGTGCTTTTTTCTCTGCTGGAATGCGCTTCAAGGAAAATTTGAAAAAGCACCTTGCGTTGACAGCGCTACTGGCGAAATACGCTGGGCGTGCACCCCAGAAGTTCGCGAAAAGAGGCAATGTATGCCGCCGGGCTGGTGAATTGCATTGCATGCGCAATGTGCTTCACAGAGTGTTTGCCAGCCAGAAGGTCAAGCGACGCCACGATGCGCGCGCGTTGCCTCCACGCCCTAAAGCTCAAGCCGGTGTCCAGTGTGAAATGCCGGGTAAAGCTGCGTTCTGACATGGCCGCCGACGCGGCCAGTGCATGCAGCGACGAGTTCCAGTCATTGGCCTCCAGCAGGCGCATGACGGCGCCACGCAGTTTTTCATCTGCTGGCATCGGAAGTTCCGTCGCCAGGGTCCTTGCTTCGCAGAGCGTTTGCAACAGCAGGCGTGCCATCAGGCCAGCGGTGCAGTGGCTGTGCCGGTTGTCGAAAAGGCCCAGCACCAGTTCCTTGACCAGCGGTGACGCAGCAATGGCGTGAACCCGGCCCTGCTGCGTGAATTCCTTGGCTTGAAGGATCAGCGAAGGCTGGAAATACACGGTGCGCATTTCGGTACGGGACAGCATCCGGATGGCATGCGGATGCGCAGGCGGTATCCACAAGGCCCGCTGCGGCGGAACCGTCCAGCGGCTTGCACTGGTCTCCACCAGCATGACGCCACTCAATGCGAAAACAAGCTGCCCGGTTTGATGCACATGCGCGGCCAGCACGGCACCACGGGCATGCTGCCTGGCCAATACATGCCAACCATCAGCTTCGGTTTGGCGTTCCGGCAATGTTTCTTGGCGTTCTGTTTCCATCATGCCAAGATAATATCAAGCCTTCATCCATTGGAAGAAGGAATGCCATGTCCAGCCAGCACGGTCAACAACTTGCAGCGCAAAGCGGCTGTCAAGCATTTCCAAAGCGCATTGCAGTCTTCTTTTACGGCAGCTTTATCCGCTGCGAGGTCATGGCGCGCGGTGGACTTCGGCCAGATCGGATCGAGGTCGCCCGACTCAACGGATTCGACATCCATGTCAGTCCGCATGCCTGCCTCAGCCAATCGGACAGACATGCGGTTTACGGCGTGCTGGTCTGGGCCACGCATGCCGAACTGGACACCCTGTATTCCATGGATGGGGTGGGGCGCTTTCTTCCCGAGGCGGTGATCGTGCAAACACCGGCTGGAACGCTGCAGCCCGCCATCTGCTATATCCCGCTCACCTGCGGCGACAAGCCGGCCGACCCTGACTATCTTGACGCGCTGCTCAACGCTGCGCGCGGTTACGGTTTTCCTGCCTGGTATCTGGAAAGACTGGAAAGCTTTTATCCTGCCGCACAGCCGGTTTGAACTGGCGGCGCTCCCGCTGGCCTTTTCCCGCATTTGCGAAGGCTGCCTGAAGCTAGCCGGCTCGCAAGCAAAACCCCGGGCAAAAAAAAGGCTACCTTGCGATAGCCTTGTTAAAGTCCTCTCAGAAAACTTGTCCGGTGAATTCTTTTGTTTAGTCTTCTACCGTGTTCTTTTAAATTCCCTGATTCCTCAGTTCATTAATTCTCAGTGTTGTGACAGCAACACCTCTACTGTCGTTCAAGTGGCGTTGCCTGAACATCCCCCAAATGGGGGATTTGCATGCTTTTATTAGAAACCGAGTGTCTTTTCGCTTTGCCCGCGAAGGTTTAACGGTTGACAGGCAGCTCAACAATGAACGACGCCCCGCCGCCCGGCCGCGCCTCGCAGCGCACTGTGCCGCCGTGCCGCTCGCTGATCGACCTGACCAGCGCTAGCCCCAGCCCAACCCCGCCTTCGCGCTCGCTGGCGCCCGGCAGCCGGTAGAAGGGCTCGAAAATCCGCTCCCGCTGGGCAGCCGGCACGCCCGGCCCCCGGTCATGCACCTGGATGATGGCGCGCTGCCTGCCGCCGGCATCGGTTTCCTGCGCCAGCGCCAGGCTGATCTCGCCCTGGCTGTAGCGCCTGGCGTTTTCTAGCAGGTTGCGGATCAGCCGGCGCAGCAGCCGGGGCGAGCCCTGCACCGTCAGGCTGTGGTCCGCGTCCGGCCCGGTGTGCAGCTCGGCCTGCAGCTCGGCATTGACGCGGGCGCATTCCTCGGCGGCCAGGCCGGTCAGGTCGAGCGACTCGAACGGCTCGGCATCGGCCTGCTTGGTGTCCAGCCGGCTGGCCAGCAGGATTTCGGCGATCAGCTCGTCAAGCTCGGTGATTGAGCGCGAAATCTCCATGCGCTGCGGTGAATTCTTGTCCACGCCCAGCAGCTCCAGCCCCATGCGGATGCGCGCCAGCGGCGAACGCAGCTCATGCGAGGCATTGGCCAGCAGGGACTTGTGCGATTCCATCAGGGTTTCGATGCGCTCGGCCGCATGGTTGAAGCGCTGCGCCAGAAATGCCACCTCGTCGCGCCCCTCGGTGTTGATGCGGGCCGACAGGTCGCCCGCGCCCCAGCGCTCCACGCCGCGCTGCAGCGCCTCCAGCCGCAGCGTCAGCCGGCGCATCACCGGGTAGGCACCCAACGCCACCGCCAGCCCGACCAGACCCAGCATCCAGCCGAAGCTGAAGCCGAAAGGCAGCCGGTTCCAGGAACTGCCGGGCGGGCGCTTGGGACGCGGCAGCGCCAGGTTCAGGGTCTGGCCGTCAGTAGTGACAATGTCGAATTCAAGGTCGTCGCCGCGCTGGCGGTCGGGCTTGGTCTGGGCCCGGCCGATGACCTCGCCGGCCGCGTTTTGCACGATGACTTCACGGATCGGCAGCTGCGGCGGGTCGGCGCTGAAATGCCAAGCGGCGCCGACCAAAAAGGTCAGCACCACCACCGTCGCCACCACGGCCAGCCAGATTCGCACATACAGGTGCGAGGTGAAGCGCGCCCAGATCTGCTTGCTCACGCCGTGCTCAATCCTGCTGCTTGGCAAACACGTAGCCCACGCCGCGCACCGTCAGGATGCGCTTGGGGTCTTTGGCATCGAGCTCGATGGCGCTGCGGATGCGGCCCATATGGACATCGATGGAGCGGTCAAAGGCTTCAAGCTCGCGGCCGCGCACTGCTTCCATGATCTGGTCGCGGCTGAGCACCCGGCCGGCCCGCTCGGCCAGCGCCACCAGCAGGTCGAACTGGTAGGAGGTGAGTTCGCACAGAACGCCCGACACGGACACCGAGCGGGCGTCGCGGTCGATCTCCAGCGAGCCGAAGCGCATCACCTTGTGGCTGCCTGCCGACGGGCCGGCGCCGCTGCCGCCGCCTTCGCCGCCCCGGCGCAGCACGGCGCGGATGCGCGCCAGCAGCTCGCGCGGCTCGAAGGGCTTGGGCAAGTAGTCATCGGCGCCGATCTCCAGGCCGACGATGCGGTCCATCGGGTCGCCTTTGGCCGTCAGCATCAGCACGGCGGTGCGGGCTGCCTCGCCGCCCTGGCCCTTGATGCGCCGGCACACTTCCAGGCCGTCCATGTCGGGCAGCATCAGGTCCAGGATCACCAGGTCGGGCACGCTCAGCTGCAGCGCCTCCAGGCCGCTGGCGCCGGTGGCGGCATGGGTGAAGCCGTAGCCGGACTGGCGCAGGTATTCGCCGACCATGCCGGCCAGCCGGGTGTCGTCTTCGATCATCAAAAGCTGCTGGGTCATGAAAAATTGTCCTTCGGTTCCATCAAGCAGGAAGTTTCTATCAACCGCCCATACAGGATGGCTGCAATGCACCATGCTGCGCCCTGGCGGAGAACTGTGCTTGAAGCCATCGTAAAGTTCAGGTAAAACGCCTTGCCGGCTGCATCATGCTTGCTATTAATAGCATAGCTGCTGGCGCAGGCATTTATTGCGCCACGGGCACTTTTGACTGTGAAGCCAGCCAGACCAGCAGCAGCACCGGCACGCCCAGCAATGCTGTGCAGGTGAAGAAGTTGCTGTAGCCGTAGGCATCGACGAACGTGCCCGAGTAGCCGGCCAGGAACTTGGGCAGCAGCAGCATCATCGAGCTGAACAGCGCGTACTGGGTGGCCGAGTAGTTCACGTTCGTCAGGCTCGACAGGTAGGCGATGAAGGCGGCCGAGGCGATGCCGCTGGAGAGGTTGTCGGCCGAGATCACGAAAATCAGCGCCTGGGTGTCGTGCCCTCGGGTGCCCAGCCAGGCGAACAGCAGGTTGCTGGCGGCGCTGAGCACCGCGCCCAGCATCAGCACCCGCATCACGCCGAAGCGCATGGCCAGCGCGCCGCCGACAAAGGCGCCTGCCAGCGTCATGATGACGCCGAAGACCTTGGTGACGGCGGCGATCTCGTCCTTGGTGTAGCCCATATCGACATAGAACGGGTTGGCCATGATGCCCATCACCACGTCGCTGATGCGGTAGATCGCGATCAGCGCCAGGATCAAGAGCGCCTGCCTGCCGTAGCGCCGCAGAAAGTCGGCGAACGGGACAAAAAACGCATAGGTGAACCAGGTCGCCGCCGGCAGCAGCCGCGCCAGCAGCGGGATGCGCAGGCCGCTTCTGGCAAGCAGGACGATCAGCAGGACAAACAGCGCCAGCGGCAGCAGGTAGGCCGATGTGGCGAAATAAACCACCATCAGGGCCATGCCGGGCGCTGCCACGGCGAGCAGCGCCATCAGGAGCAGCGTAGCCAGCAGCACCAGGCCATAGAGCGGCACACCGCTGGCGGCGAATCGGGCCTGGGTGGCGGCGGTTTCGCGCAGGTCGGCCACGGCGTCGCGCGTGCGGGCAGCCGGCTCGGGCGAGAACAGCACCGTGACGATGCCCAGCAGCATCGACGCAGCCATCACCAGGTAGGCGGTCTGCCAGGCCGCCGGCTGGTAGCTGGCGGCGTTGGGCACTTCGGCCCGGGCGGCGAGCCACAGCGCGCCGGCGCCGGCCCAGATCATGGCGATGCGGTAGCCGGTCTGGTAGCTGGCGGCCAGCGCCGCCTGGCGCTCTGTGCCGGCCGACTCGATGCGAAACGCGTCCAGCGCGATGTCCTGCGTGGCTGAGGAAAAGGCCACCGCCAGCGCGCACCAGACCATCGGCGTCAAGGCCTGCTTGGGGTCGCTCAGGGCCATGCCGACCAGCGCGGCCATGATGCCGAGCTGCGACAGCAGCAGCCAGCTGCGGCGCCGGCCCAGCAGCCGGGTGAGGACGGGAATCGGCAGCCGGTCCACCAGCGGCGCCCAGACCCACTTGAAGCCGTAGGCCAGGCCGACCCAGCTCAGGTAGCCGATGGTGGTCAGGTTGATGCCGGCTTCGCGCAGCCAGAAGCTCAGCGTGCCGAACACCAGCAGCAGCGGCAGCCCGGCTGAAAAGCCCAGCAGCAGCATGCGCAGCGTGGCCGCCTCGGCATAGACGCGCCAGACATTGCGCCAGCCGGTAAGGGGGGCTTGGGCGGCAGGCACAGCTGGCGCTGTGGGGAGGGGAGTTGAAAGGGTTTTATCTGACATGGGATGTTGCAGTTTCTGGCTATTATTCCCCGATGTGCTTTCTATGCGATGTCAAACATTCTTCCTGGTCCGGCCGGCGCGGCTTTTTGCTGGCCGCCGCTGGCAGCGCCGCTGCCCTGGCTGCTTCTCCCGCGCTGGCGCAGGTGGACGTGGGGCGCTCGTCGAGCCTGCGCAATCTGGTGCCGGCCGAGGAGCTGGAGGCCGCCTCGACCCAGCAATACGCCAAGCTGCTGGCCGAGGCCAAGGCCCAGGGCGCGCTGGCCCCGGCCAATCACCCGCAGATGCAGCGCCTGCAGGTGATTGCCAGGCGGCTGATCCCGCAGACCGCGCAGTGGAACGACCGCGCCAGGCAGTGGAAGTGGGAAGTCAACCTCATCGGCAGCAAGCAGATCAATGCCTTTTGCATGCCGGGCGGCAAGATTGCCTTCTACACCGGCATCCTGGAGCAGCTCAAGCTGACCGATGATGAAGTCGGCATGATCATGGGCCACGAAATGGCCCATGCCCTGCGCGAGCATGCGCGTGCCCGCATCGCCAAGAGCGAAGGCACCGGCACGCTGCTGTCGCTGGGCGCGCAGCTGTTGGGGCTGGGGCAGCTGGGCAACGTGGCGGCCAACGTCGGCACGCAGCTGCTCACCCTGCGTTTCAGCCGCGAGGACGAGACCGACGCCGACCTGGTGGGGCTGGAGCTGGCCGCGCGCGGCGGCTACAACCCGCAGGCCGCTGTCAGCCTGTGGGAAAAAATGGGCCAGGCCGGCGGCGGCGCGGGCGGCCCGAGCTTCCTGTCCACCCATCCCTCGGGGCCGCAGCGCATCCAGGAGCTGCAGTCCAACGTGCCCAAGGTGCAGGGCCT
>JAQGNK010000087.1 GCA_028291905.1 Polaromonas sp. | reverse complement strand
GAGGCGCGAACCGACGCACAGGCGGGTCGGCTGGAGCGCTGGCTGGCCGGCGTGCGGCAGCCGGTGGTCATCGAGCTGGGCGCGGGCAAGGCGATTCCGTCGGTGCGCCATTTCAGCGAGCGCGTGGTCCAGCGGCTGGGCGGCCGGCTGGTGCGCATCAACACGCGGGAATCTGGCGTGCCGAGGCTCGCGGATGTGGGGATTGCCGCCGGGGCCGGGCCGGCGCTGGCCGAAATCGACCGGCTGCTGCAGGGCGCGCCGCCGCCAGGCTGACCGGCGCCGCCGGAAACTGCAATTCAGGCATGAAAAAGGCCTGCAGCGCAGGAAAAATATGCGCTGGAAGCTATTAAAAACATAGCAAATTCATCCGGCGTGCTGATGATCTCTTGCATCCGTATTTCATGCTGCGCCTGCCATGCCGCAGGCGCTGCCTGTATCACTCGGCCTCGATACCGGCGGCCTTCACGATGCGGCCCCATTTTTGCGACTCGCCGGTCTGGAACTTCCCAAGCTCTTGCGCCGACGTGGTGAACACCTCGGTGCCGGTGGGTTCGTAGAACGCTTTTTTCGCCGCTTCGCTTTTGGCGGCTTTCACCAGCAGCCCGTTGAGCCGGCTGACCACCGCCGGCGGCGTGCCGGCAGGGGCGTAGGCGGCAAACCAGTAGCCCATCTCGTAGCCCTTCACGCCGGCCTCGGCAATAGTCGGCACCTCGGGCGCCAGGGGCGAGCGCTGGGCGCTTGAGACGCCGAGCGCCCGCAGCTTGCCTGCCTTGACCTGCGGCAGGCCGGTCGCCGCGTCGGTGATCATCATGTCGATCTGGCTGCCCAGCAGGTCGGTGACGGCCAGCGTGTTGCTCTTGTAGGGCACATGCAGCAGCTTGATGTCGGCCATCTGCTGCAGCAATTCGCCAGCCATGCGGCTGGACGAGCTTCCGCTGCCGAAGCTGTACTTGCCGGGCTCCTTTTTCGCCAGGGCGATGAATTCCGCGACACTCTTGGCCGGAAAAGCCGGGTTGACCACCATGATCTGCCCGCCCTTGCCCAGCGCGGTGATGGGCGCGAAGTCCTTCACCGGGTCATAGGGCAGCTTCTTGAAGAGATGCTCGTTGGCCGCATGCGTCGTGTTGGTCGTGATGAGCACGGTGTAGCCGTCGGGCGCGGCCTTGGCGACCTGCTGCGAGGCAATGAAACCACTCGCGCCGGCCTTGTTGTCGATGACGACCGCCTGCTTGGTCTCGGCGGTGACGCCGTTGGCGACCGCCCGCGCAATCTGGTCGGTGGCGGTGCCGGCGGCGAACGGCACCACGAAGGTGATCGTCTTGGCGGGGAAGCTCTGGGCGAAAGTGAGGGCAGGCGCAAGGGCGAGTGCGGCAGCCGCGAAGGCGATGGAATGAAGGCGTGTCATGGTCGGGTTGTCTCCGTTGGGGTTATAAAAATCGGTCAGCCGCCGGACGGGCCGGCGAGCAGGTGTTGCAGGTGCTCGGGCACGTCGAGGGGCAGATCGAGCAGCAGGAACGACAGCGCCTTGCCGTGCGCGTCGAGGTTGAGCGCGTCATTGACGCCGCCGTCGAGTACCGCGTCGAGCACGAAGTTCATGGCCTGCAGCCTGGGCAGCACGAAGCGCTGCACCTGGCTGGGGGCGCGGTGGCGAAACTGCGCGGCCACGGCCTCGGGCGTGACCTGTTCGACCAGCAGCGCGAACAGCGCGGGATGCCAGGCGATGACGCTGATGTTGGAGCGGTCGCCCTTGTCGCCGGTGCGGCCATGCGCTGCGCGGTACAGGGGAAAAGTCGTGGGGTTCATGGCGTCACCATTTCAAATCGGACCGGCACGGCCTCCCGCGCCAGCAGGCACGACAGGGTATTGAGGCGCGGCGTCAGGGTGGTGCGAACGCCGCCGCCGCCGGCCGGGCCGCAGGTGTACAGCGCCATCACCTCCCGGCCCAGGCGCTCGGCCTGGGCGCGGTCCGCGTGGGTGGCCGCCACGCGGAGCCGCACGTCGCGCATGCCGGCGTCGGGGGTCGCCGCGAGCGCATGGCCGGCGTCGTCATTGAAGACGCTGAGCGCGCCGATCAGATCGACCCGCAAGGCCAGGCCGGCCAGGCGGCTGCGCAGCACGTCGGCGGCCAGGCGGGCGCGCGCTTCGGCACGGGCGCCGGCATACGAAATCTCGCCCTCGGCCAGCCAGCCGCCTTCGTAGCAGACGTTGACCTTGTAGTGCGCCGGGCGGGCGTGGCCGCGCACGCCGCCGAGCCGCACCCGGCCGGCGCCCTGCGCAGCGACCTCTGCCTCGCCGATGTCGGCGACCACGTCGGGCGTGAGGTAGGCGGCGGGGTCATGCACCTCATAGAGCAGCTGCTCCTTGACGGTCGATTCGGTCACCAGCCCGCCGGTGCCGTCCGCTTTGCCAATGGTGCAGCGGCCATCGGCCTCGATTTCAGCGATGGGAAAGCCGACCCGCGCCAGCCCCGGCACGTCCTTGTAGCCGGGGTCGGCAAAGTAGCCTCCGCAGACCTGCGCGCCGCATTCGAGCAGGTGGCCGGCCATGGTGGCGCGCCCCAGCACGGTCCAGTCGTCGGCGCGCCAGCCGAAATGGGACATGGCCGGGCCGACGGTGAGCGACGGGTCGGCCACGCGGCCGCACACCACGATCTGCGCGCCGGCATCGAGCGCTGCCGCAATCGGCTCGGCGCCGATATAGGCGTTGGCGCTGACCACCGCCAGGCCGTCCATTTTTGCGCCGAGCTGCTCGCGCAGCAGGGCGCGCTGCTCCGGCGAGGACAGGTCGTCACCCTCGACCACGGCAATGCGGGGCACCGGGGCGCCGAGTTCTTGCGCCATGCGTGCGATGTGCCGCGCCGCCGCGCGCGGATTGGCCGCGCCGAAGTTGCTCACGATGCCGATGCCGTGCGCCAGGCAGCGCGCCAGCACCGGGCGCAGCATGGCGTCGAGCAGCGGCTCGTAGCCGGCTTCGGGGTCGGCGCGTCGGCGCAGTTGCGCCAGCGCCAGCGTGCGCTCGGCCAGCGTTTCGAAAATCAGGAAGGCGCGCTGCCCGGGCAGGCCTTCGCCAAGTCGCGCGATCAGCGTGTCAACCACCGGGCCGGCCGCGTCGGTGCGGTCGCCTGAAAAACCGGCTGCGCAGCCGATGAGCAAGGGCGGGCGGGCAAGGGGGTCATGGGGGGTCATGGGCGGGCTGTCTCCGGGTTGGACTTGGACAGCGCCTACTTTATGGACAAATCACTGATCCGTGAAATCGAAAGTTCGGATAGAGTCATCTGGAATACAAATGACCGAGCCAGGAGCCTGCAGTGCGCACACCCGACCTTTCATCCCGCCAGCTGCGCGCCTTCACCGCCCTGGCCGACCAGCGCAACTTCACCCATGCGGCGCAGACCTGCCACCTGTCGCAGCCGGCCTTCAGCGCGCTGATTGCCACGCTGGAGTCGGCGCTGGGCACGCGCCTGTTCGACCGCGACAAGCGCAGCGTGCAGCTGACGCCGGAAGGCCGCCTGTTTGAGAGCCCGGCGCGGCGCCTGCTGGAGGACATGGGCAGCGCGCTGGAAAACCTGGCCAGCCATGTCGAACTGCGCCAGGGCCGCGTGCGGGTCGCGGCCTTGCCCTCGCTGGCGGCGGGCTGGCTGCCGGCGGTGTTCGCGGAATTCATGCGCGCCTGGCCGGGCATCACGCTGGAGCTGCACGATGCGCTGTCGGACGCCTGCATCGCGCTGGTGCGCAGCGGGCAGGCCGATTTCGCGCTGGCCGTGCCTGGCGCCGGCGCCGGGCTGAGCGACCTGAGCACGCGCAAGCTGTGCGCCGACGGGTTTCACCTGGTCTGCCTGCCCGGCCATCCGCTGGCCGGCGAGGCGCGGCTGACGCCCGCCAAGTTGGCGCCCTGGCCCTTCATCCAGATGACGCGCAACAGCAGCGTGCGCCAGGCGCTCGACGCGGCGCTGCATCCGCTGCGCCTGAACACCGTGTTCGAGGTCGAGCACCTGGCGACCGTGCGCGGCCTGGTCGAGGCCGGCCTGGGCATCAGCGTCGTGCCGGCGCTGACGCTGTTCCATTTCCAGGGCGCCGTGGTCACCCG